>NZ_JACJSC010000026.1 GCF_014697575.1 Planktothrix sp. FACHB-1365
ATTAAAGATGGACAGGGATCTAAATGGTGCGCGAGGGATTTTCCTTCGTGCATTGGTTGATACGCCTTGGTTAAGAAATTATCTTAACTTATGTATTTGTTAACAAATGTTAGCAAAAAAGTATCGGTCGTTTACTGATTACGGCTTAATTGCTCTTGCAAGGCAATTTTGACTTTCTCAAACTCGATTTCAATTTGGCCATAAATCGTTTCACTTTCACTTTGGGGTAAGAGATTTTGAGCTTGATTACAGTGACGAGCGAGGAGTTCTAATTTTTGACATTGTTCTGATAAGTTGAAAGCACCGAGAGTCCCACTAATGGATTTTAAAGAATGAGCCGCTGGTTGTAATTCCTGAGCATCCAGATTAGCAATTGCAACGGCGATCGCTTCTAACAATTCCGGGGCGGTATGAAAGTAAATCTCAATCACTTCTTCTAAAGCTTCTACTTCCCTTAAACCCTGTAACACTTTATGATCTAAAATGGGGGGGTTGGGACTGATGAGGGTTAAAGGATAGGGGGAATTTAAAACTCCATTATATGTTTTATAGTTGGTTATTTCTGAGTCTAAGGTAACGGCAAGTTCTTGAAGCGGTTGACATTTACTCAGAACTTGGATCAATTGTTCCATGCGAATGGGCTTACTAATATAGTCATCCATACCTGCATTAATACATTCATTGCGATCGCTTTCCATAGCATTTGCCGTTACCGCAATAATTCGAGGTCGCATCATTTGAGATTTTTGGGAATTTCCATATAATTTTTGAATCTGACGGGACGCTTCTAACCCATCCATTTCCGGCATTTGCATATCCATCAAAATCACATCATAGGGTTGGCGACGTAACGCCTCTAAGACTTCAAAACCGTTTCCAGCGACATCCGCCCGATATCCCATCCGTTGTAAAATTTGTAAGGCAACTTTTTGATTAACCAGATGATCTTCGGCTAATAAAATCCGTAAAGGTAATTTCTCCGCTAATAACGGAATATCCTGGGATGTTCGCAAAGTTCCTCGATTTCGACTATGTAAATAAGTTTGACTTTGAACATGAACCTCTAAAGGTTCGCCGCCTAAAATATTAATTAAAACGTTGTAAAGTTGGGATTGTTTAATCGGTTTATTCAAACAAGCCGCAATTTCAATCGATTTAGATTTCCCTAAGTTTTTCCCCCCCACAGACGTTAATAAAATTAAAGGTAAATTTTGACAGGAGGGTAACTGACGAATTTGTTTTGCTAAGGTTAATCCATCCATAGCCGCCATTTGCATTTCAATAATGGCAACATCAAACTGTTTGCGGTGTAAAAAGTCCAACGCTCTCGTCCCATTTTTAACAGTTTGACTTGACATTCCCCAAGCTTGGGTTTGTAACTTTAACATTTGGCGACTGCTGCTGTTATCATCTACAATTAATAATCGTTTTCCGGCTAATTCATGCAGGGTTGACCATTCAGAAGATAAATTAGAACAGGACTGAGCTAAAACCGTAAAATAGAACGTTGAACCTTTACAAGTTTTTTTGATTTTTTCCGTTTTATTGTCCTCCTCATCTCCGCCTTCTCCCTCTAATAAACAAAAGGAATCTAAAGATTGTTCCAGTTTAAAATTAGCTGGGGGATCTCCGGCTGTTGCGCCTTGACTTTCGACCCACATTTGCCCCCCCATGAGTTCAGCTAATCGTTTACTAATGGCTAATCCTAAACCGGTACCCCCATATTGACGATTAATTGAAGAATCTACTTGACTAAAGGACTGAAATAAACGTTCCATTCCGGTCGGAGAAATGCCAATTCCCGTATCCTGAACAGCCACTTTAATTTCATAATAAGAACAAGGAAGGGGATAATGAATTGAACTGTCTTGATGGGGGTATTTTTCTTCGTTAATCTCTTTTTCCGAGATGGAGTCATCCAGTTTTTCTGCGGTGACAGACACGACTACTTCTCCCGACTCCGTAAATTTCACCGCATTACTTAAAAGATTAACTAAAATTTGGCGTAATCTTGCCATATCCCCAATAATTTGATTAGGGGTACACGGATCAATTAAATAAACTAAATCAAGATTTTTACTCGCCGCCTTGGTTACTAATAAATCTAGGGATTCTTCAATACAAGTTCTTAAATTAAAGGGATGATTTTCTAAATCCAACTTTCCTGATTCAATTTTAGAAAAATCTAAAATATCATTAATTAAACATAATAACGCATCACTACTACTGCGAATCGTTTCTACAAAATCTTGCTGCATGGGGGTTAAGGGGGTATCCAAAAGTAACCCGGTCATCCCAATGACAGCATTCATCGGAGTCCGAATTTCATGACTCATAGTGGCTAAAAATTCACTTTTTGCCCGGGTTGCGGCTAAAGCTTGATCCCGTGCTTTTGCTAAAGCCGTTGCTGTTTCTTGACGTTCAATTTCACCCCCTATCCATTGAGCCATTAATTTTAACAAATCTCGATCCACCGCTTGAAAAGGGTCAGATAAGGGTTGAGAACTCCAAAAACAGAGGGTTCCATAAACCTCTCCTTCAACAATCACTGGAGTTCCCATATATGCTTCAATAGGGAAATTTTTATAAGCGGGACAAAAAGACAAACCAGAAAATTTAATAGATTCAAAATAAAGGGGTTGTTTTGATTGAATTGTAATTTTACAAAAGGTATCTTCTAATTTATAAATCTGTCCCTTTTGAATTGAATCATTGGGAGAAACAACGGCAATAATATGATAAAAATAGTTTTTCTCTTCCGATAGTTCTAATGCGGAGGAAGGGTCAAGTGTTACCTGGGATAAAATACCATATTCTAAACCAAATTTAGTACAGCCTAATTCTAAAATTTGTTGCAGTCGTGTTTCAAAATTTAAGTCTTGACAAGACGTAATTTGATACAGGGATCGAATCGAGGCTTCACTGTCTTGAAGTTGTTGTTCTCGTTGTTTACGTTCACTAATATCGCGGGATACCCCAATAATTTCCTGAACGCTTCCTGTGGTAGAATTACGAATGGCACTACTGGTGGTTTCAAACCAAATATAATCGCCGTTTTTATGACAAATTCGATATTCTATCGTGTAGATAACATTCTGTTGTAAAATAATTCGATAAGCTTTAACAATCACATCTAAATCATCAGGATAGATGAAATAGGGTAAGGCTTTTCCCACTAATTCTTCCGGTTCATATCCTAATAACGTCCGACAAGCGGGAGACGCATATAAAAAGACTCCTTCTGGAGAATGGCGGGTAATCATATCTGTAGAGTTTTCCGCCATGAGACGATAGCGCTGTTCACTTTCCTGTCCTTGAGATTGAGCATCTGCTAAAGCTTGTAACATTCCATTAATCGCCTCCGCCAAACTGGATAATTCATCCTCTCCATTAACATCAATTCTTAAGGCTAAATTCCCACTTTCCCCAATTTCATTAACCGCAGTATTGAGATCAGTTAGACGAGATAACACTAATTTTTCGATTAATAATAGGGTGATCCCTCCAAAAACTAACCCAACTACAAATAAAAATAATGTGAAATAAGCTAAAGTTGTTTGACCTTGTTTATAAATCGGACGATGAACTTTAACCCGTAAAAATAATTTCGGTTGACCATATAAATCCCCTACGGGAACCGATGCGATCGCCATTTCTGTATTCAAAGATTCCAGGCGAATGGCTTGGGTTGCAATAATGTCTTCCGTATAAGGTTGGGTTTGAGGAAATAATAAAAATTTATGATTTTCTGTGTCTTGAGTAATGGAGTCAACGGTTAAGGAGAGTTGAGTAATATCAGCTAATCGTTCAATTTCTGTTCCGGTCAAATACCGTCCTAAAATTAATACTCCTCGGCTTGGGCCCGATGCGGTACTGGTTAAAATCGGTCGGGCGACTACTAATAAAGGACTTTCAGGTAAAACAATAATACCTTGAATGGCAATGGGTGATAAATCTGATGGTTTGAGACTCGCTAAAAGGGGACTTTTTAAGGTAAGATGGGAAGATAGACTCGAGGGAATCGGTATTTCTTGGTGACGTTGCAAATCAAATCCTTTACTAAAAACAATTTCTCCTTGAGGATTGATTAAAATAAATAAATTCAGCCGCAGATCTGTAAAGGAGGTATCTACTAAGTTAGAAACCACATATTGATCGTTGTGAGCATCAATAAAGCGATAGGTATCATCCCATTTTGCTTGATCCTGAGCGATAATATCTAAACTATCTAAGTCATCATTAATCGCATTTAAAGCTCGCACTACATCTTGACGGACATACCGACTTTCCAGATGGCGGAAATCATGCACCAGCAACATCGATGCGGTAAGATACATAGCCACGATTAACCCAATCAGGGCTGCACCTATAATGAGCAGTGTTTTCTTTCGCAATTTCATGGCGGTGTGACCTTAGACGTGCTATTGAGCAATTAACGAGGTTGTATTTGCACCCATCCTCTAAAAACAGTGATTTTGGATCTAGGGAGATGTGGACATCAACAGTTACACCGATTTAAAGGGTTTAACGGGAGTTCCACAGATAGAATTTCTATCTTTTACTTTTATTGTATCTTGGCTTTTAGAGTCCATAGAAATGCTCTTAAAACCTGTCGGATCACTGTCTCTGTTCCGGTTCTGTACAGCAGTCAAGAGTAAAACCGTTAACCTTAAAACTGACGGTTAAGATCGAGTGTAGGGAATGAAGCCAGACCAATGAGGTTGGACAATCGCTGAATCAAATTAAGGTAAATATTTCTGGACAATCACCCACCCGGATAAAGAAACCGCAGTAAAGGCAAAAAATAAACCGATATTCAAACTAATATGAAGCGATCGCGCCCAAGGATTTTTAGGATTAATTTGGGTGGCACTCCACGCTGATCCTAACACTAAACTCACCACAATTAATCCAGCTGCCAAATGAATCGAATGGCCTAAACTGCCATAATATCCAAGGGTTCCCACTAAACCAATGGCCAGTAAAGCCAAAACTAAACACACCATCCCCCCACCGACAAAATAATGGAGGGTTCTCAGTTTCTTGGGTCGAGGTTGTTTACTTTGGCGTGAATACAGCATCCATCCCCCGGTCATCGCTAAGACGAAGTAAGCGAACACCGAACATCCCATTGACCAAGCCGCAATTTTCCACAACCACAAAAACGACGGTAAATTCATATAGCAATCCTATTTGATTTGTATCCAAAATTTGGGTTCAAAAGGGAACCGGGAACCGGGAACCGGGATAATAGTTCTGGCTGTTTCATATCAGTTTTAAATTATTACAATCTATTTGGGATTGCTATATTGCCCCCGTAGGGTGATCTATCACAGTACACACACGTTTTATTAACAGTTATGATTATTAATCTTATTAAAAAACTAGAAAATTAAAATCTGTTCCCTGTTCCCTATTCCCTGTTCCCTGTTCCCTCCTTCCAACATTAATTCAAAGAACCACTATAGGATTCTATGGCATAATCTCGAAACCGTTCTAAATCCTTTTGAATGGTAGACTCCACCACACCACCCAAAAACAAATTATCCATGAGTTGGCCTAAAATTCCAGGTATCGCATAAGAAATTGTCAATTTAACAATACTACTCCCATGTCGATCATAAAACCGAATTGCGCCTCGATTCGGCAAACCATCCACTGATTCCCATTGAATAATTTGATTAGGAATTTGTTTCAAAATTCGAGATAACCAACTAAATTCAAAATTCCCCGTTGCTAATTTCCAGCGAGATAAATCAGGATTATCCTCTAAAATTGTAACCGAATCAATCCATTTCATCCAACGCGGCATTTGTTCCAAATCTGACCATAAATTCCAAGAGATATCAATCGGAACGGGAACTTCAACTTGAACACTATGTTCTAACCAATCAGTCATAATATTGAATGATGTAATATAGAAACCGGGTTTCTGAAGGATATATGTTAATTTTATCCTAAATTACGATTAGAAACCCGGTTTCTTTAACCTGATCAATTCTTAAACAACGACAGGAGAAGGTTTAAGCGGAGGAAAGGGACTTTCTAATATCGCTTTAGCCGCTTGTCGTCCCGAAATCGTTGCCCCTTCCATACTATCAATATAATCTTGTTGTGTGTAACTTCCGGCTAAAAAGAAATTAGCAACGGGAGTTTTTTGACTCGGACGATAGGCATCCATTCCCGGCCCTTCTCGATATAAAGATTGAGCTAATTTCACCACACTATACCAAGTCATATTGAGTTCACGGGAACTGGGAAATAAATCCTGAACTTGTTTCAAAACGTGCTGGGCAATTTCTTCGTTATTTTGTTTAATAAAGGGATCACCCGGAGTTAACACTAACTGCAATAAAGATCCCTGTCCTTCTCGATAATAATCCGCCGGACTCGATAACGCTAAATCGGAAAAACAGGAGAAATCAGCATCGGCTGTATATAATAAATTATCAATGCCTGCGGCTTCTTTGAGTTGTTGACGTTTTTCAGGATCATTTAATTCCGTTACCCAACCATCAAAACGCAGTTGAACCGTGGCAACGGGAACCGCTTCTAATTTATAAATCTTGTCAAATTCTGACCATTTGCGCCAAGCCGCAGGAATCATTTTCTGCACACCCGGAACATCGCCAGCACAAACATAAGCATCTGCAACAATGGTTTCTTCCGTTTCTCCTTTGGCGACCACCATTCCAGTAACATAGGTTTTCCCGTCAATTTCCTCAAATTGCAGTTCTCGAACTCGACGGCGAGTATGAATTTTTGCCCCCCGTTGTTCTAAATAATTGACAATAGGTTTATGCAAATATTCTGCTGGAGATCCTTCCAACATTCGCAGCACAGATGCCTCTGTTTTTGCGGCAAAAAATTGAAAAATTGTTAACATACACCGAGCGGAAATATTCTCGGTATCGATAAATCCTAACGCATAAGCAATGGGGTTCCACATCCGTTTTAAACTACCTTCAGAACCCCCATGACTGCGAAACCAGTCGGCAAAACTCACCCGATCTAATTCGCGGATAATTTTCATCGCTCCTTCAAAGTCTACCAACCCGCGAACAATGGGGCTAGTTCCTAACGCAATAGCATTTTGCAGTTTATCAATTACGGAGAGTTGGGAGGTGGTAAAAAAGGCTTTTAACCCGTTAAAAGGTGCCCCGGTAATGAAGCGAAAGTCTAAACTTCCGGTCTGTCCCCCTCGGTTAATAAAAATGTGGGTATGGTCTTTTAACCGGAGGTTGTCAATAGCGCCCACCTTTCGCATCAGTTCAAATAAGTTATAGTAGCAGCCGAAAAAGACGTGCAACCCCATTTCAATATGGTTACCATCGGCATCTATCCAACTGCTGACTTTCCCCCCCACAAAGGGACGAGATTCAAAAATTTCAACGTCGTGTCCGGCATCTACGAGGTCTATTGCCGTAGTCATGCCTGCTAAACCTGCTCCTGCGATCGCAACCCGCATTTGTTAGACTGCCCTTTTCCTTAACCATTTGTTTACAGATTGTAACAAAAAGCGGGCACATTCAATCATGACTTAGGCTGGGGTGCTTCCACTTCCTTCAAATAATGCGATCGCACTGAAAACCAGAAATAGACAACCGCCAATGGCTGTAATGGTACGTTCTGATAATCTTCCGGCGATTAATTTCCCCCCTAATACCGCAATTGCCGCACAAATTGTATGTCCGACAATTCCTCCTAGGATAACTCCATAGGGATTATGAAAGGTGGCTAAGGCGATGGTGGCAATTTGAGTGCGATCGCCCCATTCGGCTGCAAAGGTTAATATAAACGATTCTAATAAAGTTCCCCATTTAGTTTTTCCGATCACAAACTTCTGATCCGCTTTTTTGACGACTTCTAAGGCTTCTTCTTGTTCATCATGACTACCCGCTTCTGGAGCCATTTTACTAGCATCATATAACAGTTTAAATCCGAACAAGGCAAACAAAACAATTTCGGCGTAGTGAATATAAATTGGCGGTAAGAACGAAAAGACCCGTCCCACAGCAACGGAAAGAACGGTCATGGTTGCTAATGCCGCGACTACCCCAGCAAACACCATTTTTCTATCATATTTTGATGATAAAATAACCGCAATAAAAAATGTTTTATCGCCCAGTTCTGAAATAGTAATGAGTAAGAGCGCGGCAGTAAAAGCTGTCAACATGATTTCAATAAGATGAAACAGGATTGATGAAAGCGGATAATCAGACTTTCATTTTTATTTTACCCTAAAACGGATTTATTTTTAAGTATTTCTATCGGTTTAATTTTGTCTTTTTCATAAATGAATCATTATAAATTCATAATGAATTCATTTTTATAAAATTACAAAAATAATATCAAATCCCTTTATAGATGCTACAGATGATCCCCTCTGTAGAGACGTTCCATGGAACGTCTCTACAGGGGAGGGGGGATTTCTATCTAAAGTCAGAAAAAATCTCACCTTTCGTTAATTTTCCGTCCCCTTGATAAAATTTATGGAACAGGATCTTCCTCTTAGTCGTAAGATCAAAAGATGGATATCAGATGTTGATTTGCTTTCCATCTGCAACTTCACTTGATCCCTGACCCATTGCGATTACCTTTTATCCTTAATTCTTATGCCATTTCCCCGTTCTAGCGGTATCCTACTGCATCCCACGTCCTTACCGAGCCCTTTTGGCGTGGGAGACATTGGCCCCGTCGCCTATCAATTTATTGATTTTCTCAGAAATAGTGCTCAACAATTGTGGCAAGTGTTACCCCTTGGCCCCACTGGATTTGGCAATTCTCCTTATTTATCCTATTCGGCTTTTGCTGGAAATCCCTTATTAATTAGTTTAGAACTCTTAAAAGAGGATGAATTATTAACCGACGAAGATTTAGCAAATCCCCCTAAATTTCCTAGCCATATTGTTAATTTTGATGCGGTTAAACCCTTTAAAGATAAACTGTTTCAAAAAGCCTGTAAAGCTTTTAAAGAAAATGCCACATCTGACCAAGAGAAAGAATTTAATCATTTTTGTTCTCGCAGCAACTATTGGTTAGATGATTATGCAATTTTCATGGCTCTCAAAGAAGCTTTGAATGGGGAAAGTTGGAATCAATGGGATGAAGATATTGCCCGACGCAAACAGGAAGCTTTACACAAATGGGGAGAAAAATTAGCTGAACCCATTTATTATCATAAATTCCTCCAGTTTCAATTTTTTAAACAATGGGGAAAACTCAAACTTTATGCGAACGAACAAGGCATACAACTGTTTGGGGATTTAGCGATTTATGTCGCCCATGATAGTGCCGATGTTTGGTCACATCCTGAAATCTTTTCCTTAGATGGAGAAACCGGAGAAGCTTCATTAATGGCGGGTGTTCCCCCGGATTATTTTAGTGCAACGGGTCAATTGTGGGGAAATCCCGTTTATAATTGGGAACGTTTACAACAAGAAGGATTCCATTGGTGGATACAACGAGTTGAATCTTTATTAGGCTATTTAGATTTAATTCGGATTGATCATTTTCGAGGTTTAGAATCCTATTGGGGGGTCGCTCAAGGAGAAACAACTGCCATTAATGGTCGCTGGATAGAGGCGCCTGGAGATGCCTTTTTTAGCTTATTAAATGAGAAATTAGGCACATTACCCATTATTGCGGAAGATTTAGGAATTATTACCCCAGAAGTCGAAGAATTGCGCGATAAATATGGTTTCCCCGGAATGAAAATCCTACATTTTGCCTTTGATTCCGGGCCAGATAATCCTTATTTACCCTATAATTATAATTCGGCGAATTGGGTTGTTTATACCGGAACCCATGATAACGATACAACCGTTGGTTGGTTTAACCGTCGTACCTTACAGGAACAAGCTAGAGTTACCCGCTATTTAGGTTGTACCTCCGACTATGGCATTCATTGGGATTTAATTCGGTTAGCCATGTCCTGTGTGGCAAATCAAGCCATTTTCCCCCTTCAGGATATTCTAGGATTAGGCAGTGAAGCTAAAATGAATATGCCCGGAGAAGCTGAAGGTAACTGGGCTTGGCGTTTTCAACCGGGAATGTTAACTGAAGAAATCGCCGAACGCCTGAAATTTTTCACGGAAACCTACGGTCGTCAACCCCGGAATCAGTAATCAGTAATCAGTAATCAGTTATCAGTAATCAGTAATCAGTAATCAGTTGACAGTTGATAGCTTTGAGTTAACCTGGGAAAACGATTAGAGTGGGATTCAAAAATTGAGTTTCCTCTGCGGTAATCACTCAGAAGTAGAAAGGTTAACCATCCACTATCACAGCCACCATTAAGAGTTAAACCTCATGGGTGACAGCTATAACAATGAACTAACAACTGTCAACTGATAACTGTCAACTGCCAACTGATAACTGATAACTGATAACTGATAACTGATTTAAGATTTAGATAAATCTTCGACTTTGAAAACGGCTTCTTCTACGCGACCGGGTTCGCCGAGACGTTTAGCTTCTCCATTATTGACTGTTACTAGAACACCTCCGGCGTTTCCAGCCACAACAACAACTTTATCTTTGGCTTTCCAACTGCGTTGAGTTCCTCCTTCTAACATTCCTTCAAATTCGGTTTTACCATCGACTTCAATTAAAACCCAGGATTGATCTTTAACAACAATTCCCACTTCTACAGCCTTTTCATCTGTCGCTGTAACAGAGGGTTTTGTTTCCGATACTTTCTCAACAGGTTTTACCGTTGATGGAGTTGTAGAAGGAGAAGCAGATACTAAACGACTGGTGGGTTGAGTCGGAGTTTGAACTACCGCCTGACGGAGTTGAGGATTAGTTTCCGTTGGATTTGTAGCAGCCTGTTCACCCGATACACCTGCAAAATTAGCGGTTTTATTTAGATAAGAAACCCCATTAATGGCACAAATAATTAAGAGGATATAAGTTAGGTAAAGATGGGTAGGTCTTAATTGAGGCAGACTTAAGAAACTAAGTTTAGATTTTACTCCCATTTGCGGAGGTTCAGGAAGAAAAAAGTTTGCGAGTTCTTCTCCATTCAAACCTAAAGCATCAGCATAGCGACGAATTAACCCTTGAGTATAAACCGGCTCGGGTAGCTGCTCCATCCTACCTTCTTCTAAAGATTGTAATAAATGAGAACGAATTCGGGTGTAAGCCGCCACCATATCTAAAGATAAAGAATGAGCCAAACGAGTGTCGCGTAGTTGTTCTCCGATTTCTAATAATCGTTGAACCAATTCAGAGTCACAGGAATTAAACGTTTGGCGAGGATTTTTAGTGACTTTAAACGGTAAGACAAATAAATCAGTTTTCATAATCATTTACTCCTTGTTTTCTACAGGGTGAATGGGCACACTAACCAATGGTGAGGAAGTGGGATTTCGTAAAAACTCAATTTCAGATGCACTCAGAGCACGATACTGACCTTCTGGTAATGCAGGCTGTTCAGGGGGGTGGAGTTGAATTGAACCAATAGCAGTCCGGTGTAGTTTAACAACGGGATAGCCCAATTGCTCCGCCACTCGGCGAATTTGCCGATTTCTACCCTCGTATAAAATCACTTCTAATAATGCCTTATGGCCTGGAATTTGTTGGATACACCGGACTTGAGCAGGGAGGGTTTTTCTTCCTGCTAACATGACACCCTGACGCCAAGCCTGTAATGCTGAATCCGGTGGATTTCCAGCAACCCAGACTTGATAAGTTTTAGGAATAAAATGACGAGGATGAGTTAAACGAAATGTTAATTCTCCATCGTTGGTCAGCAATAATGCTCCTGTAGAATCTATATCCAACCGCCCAACCGGATGAATGCCTTCACCCACCCGCAGTTTACGGGGAAGTAGATCCAAAACGGAAGGTCGTCCGTTCGGGTCTAAACAAGTAGATACAACTCCTAAAGGTTTATTGAGCAGTAAATAGATGGGCACGGGTCGCCTTGACGGATGAATGGGTTTCCCATCTACCTCAATATCATCATGGTTTGGATCGGCTTTTTGTCCCAAATGAGCAATATTGCCATTGACTCGCACCCGTCCTGCTTGGATCAGTTCTTCCGCATGACGCCGCGAGGCAATACCCCATTGAGCCATAATTTTTTGTAGCCTTTCATCCATGCTGATTTGTGAACGTCGTACAAGGCAATAAAGGTGATAAAACCACGCTCAATTGTGCCACAAGTCTAAAGACTATGTACAAATATTACAGTAATCCGCAATTAATCCTACTATTAATCTGAGTTCGCTGTGAAATAATGGGGATGCAAGAATGGGAATGGCTATGGGATTGATGCAAGTGTCGCGTAAACCGTTGATTGGATCTCTACTGTCAACGGCAGTTCAGCTTTGGTTGCGATCGCAAGTTGACACCATCGATCGCTTAGAATTGAGTATCAAGGGGAGTAATCGTTCTTTACTATCAGGCCATATTCCTCAAGTCTCTGTCTCGGCTGAGAAGGCTATTTACCAAGGGTTACATCTAACTCAGGTACAGTTACAGGGTTCAGAAATTCGGTTTAACTTAGCTCAAGTGTTAAAAGGTCAATCTCTCCACCTCTTAGAGGCTTTTTTTGTCACCGGAAATCTTCAATTAAATGAATCTGATCTCAATGCCTCTCTAAAGTCTCCGATGCTGACAGAGGCATTAAACGAGTTTGTTTTGTCTCTGTTAAGATCCATGACGGAAAACCCAGTGATGTCTTCTTCTGATCTCCAACCAGAACAAGCTTACTCTTGGGTTAACTCGGTTCTACAGATTCAAGATACCCAAATGGCGCTAGAAACCGATCATTTAGTTTTAACAGCCAAGCTGCTTTTCGACACCGGTGAATTATTACCGTTTCAATTAAAAACGGGATTAGAACTTGCCAGTTCATATCAACTCAGGTTTGTCCAACCTCAAGTTAAAATTCACACCCTGAATACGGAGTTTCAATTTAGTGATTATATCATGGATTTGGGTTCAGACATCAACATTCAAGGATTAATTTTATCTCCTGAATGCCTTGAGATTAACGCAACGCTCAAAGTTAACCCCTAATCGGTTGATTTTTCGGGACTTAGACTAAATTTGAGTTAAACACTGGATAATGGATTGGCAATATTTCAAGATTTGTGATTGTAATGTAAGAGAAGATATCCCATCCGTTATAGCATGATGTACTGTTGTCAATAAATAACTTGTATGACTTTCAATAGAATCGTGAATCAGAACACATCTTAACTGATAACTGATAACTGATAACTGATAACTGATTCAAGGTTGCAACGTCGAAACTAACGGCCAAGTTGTCACCACAAAAATAATCACTGCAATAATGGATAACACCAGTTCAATGACATTTCCTAAAATTGAACCAATGAAAACCCCAATACTGGCTTTGAAAGAGGGCTTAATTCGTTCACTGAATTTGAGATCCCGTTGATAGAGAAATTCCCCAATAAAAGCCCCCAAAATTGGCCCCAATAACAGCCCTAAAATTGGCCCTCCCAGAGGTAAAGCAGGTAATAGTCCGAATACCCCTAACACTAATCCAATAATCGCCCCAAACTGTGCCCATTTACTCGCCCCGGACTGCTGAACGCCCCAATAAGTGGCTAAATATTCAATAATTGTACTTAAAATTAAAATAACAAATATCGCCACCATCGGCCAAACAATGCCCGTGAATTGGGTAGCAATTCCCCACACTAAAATGGCTCCTAAAATTAAACTGGTTCCAGGTAATAAAGGGACAACGGTTCCAATTACCCCAATTACCATGACTGCAATGACAACCCAGTAAAGAATCCAATAGTTCATATCTGTTCACCTGATCAATGTTTAAAGGACATCAGCGAGAACCCACAATTTGACCAAAGCGTTCTTGTCCTTCATCTAAATTAGCCGGAATTCCATTCGGATAAGTTTCAGTAATTATAGCCTGGAGCCGTTCGACCCGATTACCGGGGTTAGGATGGGTGCTGAGAAATTCTGGAGGGTTCCCCCCGGAACGAGCCGATGCTAAAATCTGCATTAATTCGACTAATCCCTTGGGGTTGTAACCCGCTTGGGTCATGAATTGAAATCCTAAGCGATCGCTTTCTAATTCATCTTCTCGACCATAGCGCAGATTGACTAATTGATTCACCGCCTGCGCTAAAATCGCGGCTTGTTGAGCATCCTGGGGGTTATCACTGGCTGTAATTCCCACCGCATTGACTAGCGCTACGCCTAACTGTTGTCGGGCCAGATGTTCAGAACCATGACGGGCAATGACATGGCCCACTTCATGGCCAAAGACTCCTGCGAGTTGGGCTTCTGAGTTCAGACGATTAAACAAAGCCAGAGTTATAAAGATTTGTCCCCCTGGTAACGCAAAAGCATTAATGGTTTTGGGATCACGCAACAGATGAAAATCAAAGGGATAGGATGCTTGGGATGCGGCTGATTGTTTTACCACCCGTAATCCCACTTCATCAACATAATTTTGTAAGGTGGGATCAGGATATAAACCCCCATATTGCTGCGCCAGTTGTCCTCTGGATTTGAGTCCTAAAACAACTTCTTGCCGGGGAGAAAGACTAACTCGCTGAACTTCCCCGGTGATGGGATTTTTTTCAACATTGGTACAATAACTGACTAACCCAAATAGAGCAAATAAAATTCCGATAAACAGACGCAATAAAAGTCTTTGCACGGAAAACATCTCAACACTTATCTGGGATAATAGCACATTTTTAAGGAATTTGGCTGCATAATTATTATTTTGAATAATAAAGATAATTTGGATGATTTTTTATTAAAAATATATCAAAAGATAGATACATTTTTTAAAAATTTAGTTTAATAAAAATTTGATTTAAGAAATTGAAAGCCCGCAGGGTGCGGGCAATTTCTAGTTTTAGGGGTTAGGGAATTTTACAGGAATCCTAAAGGCAAAGATTCACTGACCGCCATCACCATATTTTGGGTCACGGGTAAACTATCCACCACCATTCCGGCACACAACAGCATTAAATAGAGAATGGAATATTTAAACAATGAACGAGCCGTATTTCGTTCCGAGGGAGATTGTAATAATTGCCATGCTTTTTGTAAGAAAATTCCCCCTAAAATTAAGGCGATCGCAGCATAAACAAAACCACTCGTATGCAAAGGATAAACCAACAATAAGGTAGAAGGAACCAAAATCAAGCTATAAATCCAGATTTGTTGAGCAGTAATTTCATCCCCTTCAATTACAGGTAACATCGGAACCCCGACTTCCTGATATTCATCTCGGATCATCATGGCTAACGCCCAAAAATGAGGCGGTGTCCACAGGAAAATGATCGTAAATAATAGCCAAGCAGACCAACTTAAATCCCCCGTAACAGCAGCCCATCCTACTAGGGGAGGAATTGCTCCAGCCGCCCCTCCAATCACAATATTTTGAACGCTATGACGTTTTAACCAATGGGTGTAGATCAGGACATAAAAAACAATTCCTGATAACGCTAATAACGCCGTTAACAAATTCGCAAAAACCGTTAGTAACGTAAAGGAAGCAATAGCAAGAGCGATGGCAAAAATCAAAGCATCTACAGGTTTAACCCGACCCGAAGGTAGCGGACGCCAGCGAGTCCGTTCCATAATGTAATCAATATCTCGGTCATACAAACAGTTAATGGTATTGGCAGAACCCGACGCTAAAGCCCCTCCCGTTAATGTTACCAATAACAATAACGGATCAACCTCTCCTTTGGCGGCTAACCACATTCCAGCAGCCGTTGTAATTAACAACAATAGAATAATTCTAGGCTTCGTCAATTGATAATAACTTTGCACCACTTGTAAAACATTATCATGGTGTCGGGAGACGTTAGTTTGAATCACTTCCTGCATGAAAAAATTCCTCACTGACTACTGATTACTAATTACTAATTACGGATAACTGTCGATCTCGCAGTGCTAAAGTGCTAAAACAGACTAGGGTTCCCAGGAGTGTAGCTCCCATTGCTTGATGGGCAACGGTGAGGGGTTCGACTTGTAAACGTAGATAAAACGTTGCCACCCCTAAGACAATTTGAGCCACTAAACAAGCTCCTGCCATATTGGCTAATTTTCTGAGTCGGGGATGCAAGGCAGAAGTTCGCCAAGCGAAAACAACTAGAGTTAATGTGACGAGAGTGGGAGGAACAACCCCAATAATATGGCTATTCATCACAGTACAGAGTTGAGAAGACCCAAAACATTGATGTAAAGCCCATTGAGAACCGACCACTGCCCCTAAAATACTTTGGAAGTAAACTAAAATTGCTGCGGTTGTGCTGCACCCTGTTAGCTTTCCAACATGACCCGTACCTTGATAGGGTAAGAGAAGACAACCGATAACGAGCAAGGTTGAGAAAAATAATAAGGCGGTTCCTAAATGGGCGGTAACAATATCAAAACGTAACAATTCTGTCACCGTGAGTCCGCCTAAAACCCCTTGAAATACAATTAACGCTAAGGCAAACAGGGAAGCCCAAGGCAACCATTGGGGTAACTCCCGTCTGTACCACCCGGATAATCCCACAAGGGCAATTGTACCTAGTCCAATGCCAGCAGCATCGAGACGATGAAACCACTCCAAGAAGACTTGAAAATTCATCTGGGCTGCGGGGACAAGTTCTCCATAACATAACGGCCAGTCAGGACAAGCCAGCCCAGCATTCATGACTCGCGTGGCACTCCCAACGGCCATTAACAGTAACGTGGCAATACTTAGTTTCCAAACTAAACGCCGGATTCTATCTTGCGGCAGAGATCCGCTCTGTTGCGTCTGGTCAGTTGATAAACTGGCATTGTTAAGGACAGTATTGGCCATGAGTTCTACCCATTTAACTTGAGATTGCAATCATTAAAACATGATGGTTGATTCTACCTATCTAAGTTAACGATGCAATCCCTAGATGAACAGACTTTTAGAAAGTTTTCTGATTTAGGGGCATCGGTTAACCATTGACGGTTGGCTATTCACCAAATTCTTAAGAAAATCTGTGAATCTGACTTCCTATCCTCCTGGGGATTTGTGATTTGCTTTACCGTAGATGTAGGGTTTTAGACAGAAAATAAACCCTGGTGTTCAGGTTTCTCAACCACCTACTAAGATTAAACAAGCGTGTAAATGACAGCATCTTCCTATCCGATCTCTGTGTTGGAAATGCTCAATAAGGAGGACTAGGCGTGATCATTCCAAGTTCAATTTTGACTTTGCTGGTGGGGATCGGGATTACTCTCGTCAGTCTCTGGTATGGTCAAAACCATAATTTATTACCGGTTGCAGCCTCCGCAGAAGCGGCTGAAGTTGATGGATTATTTAACCTGATGATAACCATCAGCTTTGGGTTAGTGCTTCTAGTCGAAGGCGTGCTGCTGGTTTCTTTAATTAAATTTCGTCGCCAAAAAGATGACACCACCGATGCTGCACCCATTCACGGCAATATTCCCCTAGAAATTGTCTGGACAGCGATCCCGGCGGTTATCGTTTTGGGGATTGGTATTTATAGTTTTGAAATCTATAACAATATGGGTGGCCTTGATCCGATGGCTTCGGGTCAACATTCCATGCACGCCCACGGCAAAATCAAGGGATCGGCGATCGCAGCCCCATTAATCGACGGCCAGCAGCCCCCAGAATTTACCCAAATCGCCTTGGGAATTGGCGCTTCTCCCGCTCAAGAAGGGAAAGTCGCCGCCGTTAATGTGGATGTTACTGGGTTACAGTTTGCCTGGATTTTTAACTACAAAGAGACAGGGATTACCTCTGGAGAACTTCATGTACCTGTGGGTCAAGAAGTGCAGTTAAATATGACGGCCCAAGATGTGATCCATGCCTTCTGGATTCCGCAATTGCGCTTAAAGCAAGATACAATTCCCGGTCGGATCACGGAACTGCGATTTACCCCCAGTAAGGTTGGAACCTATCCCGTTGTCTGTGCTGAGTTGTGTGGCGGTTATCATGGGGCGATGCGATCGCAAATGATTGTCGATACCCCGGAAGATTATGCCGCTTGGGTGGCTGAAAATGCCGTTGCCAGTGCAACCAACCTGCAACAAGCCGTTGCTATCAATCCCGCAGAATTACCCGATGGTGAATTTCTAGCCCCCTACGCCAACGAAATGGGCATCAATCCTAATGTGATCGCCCAAATTCATCATCAGTAATCAGGAGTAGGGGCGGGGTTCCATCGCCCATAATCAGTAATCAGTCGTTACACTCAGTTTTAATTAACAAAATCTTGATTTTATTGATTAGACTGATGGCTCTAACACTGATAACTGATTGAGACTCTTAACTCTTACACTGGTCACTGATAACTGATAACTGATAACTGATAAAATGGCACAAGCACAATTGGATCTCACGGCTAATGTTCCTAAGCCTCATCATGAGCAGGAACGACGTTGGCAAGATTATTTTGGTTTTAGTCACGATCACAAAGTCATCGGGATTCAATATCTGGTGACGGCATTTTTCTTTTATTTGGTTGGGGGTGCTTTAGCAACGGCGGTTCGCACGGAACTGGCAACGCCCGATCCTGATTTTGTCAGTCCTGAACTCTACAACAGCTTATTTACGGTACACGGAACCGTGATGATCTTTCTGTGGATCGTTCCGGCGGGTGCGGGATTAGCTAACTATTTGATCCCCTTAATGATTGGGGCTAAAGACATGGCGTTTCCCCGGTTAAACGCTGTTGCCTTTTGGTTAATTCCTCCCGGTGGTACTTTATTGTTGGCGAGTTTCTTATTTGAAGCACCTAAAGCAGGTTGGACATCTTACCCGCCTCTGAGTATATTGTCGGGCCAAGTTGGGGAAGAAATTTGGATTCTCAGCGTTTTATTGTTGGGAACTTCTTCGATTTTGGGGGGATTAAACTTCGCGGTGACGATTTTTAAGATGCGAATTCCGACGATGGGGCTCAACGATATGCCTCTATTGTGTTGGGCAATGATCGCTACCTCCGCTTTAATTCTGCTATCAACTCCGGTACTGGCTGCGGCGTTAATTTTGCTGTCTTTTGATTTACTCGCCGGAACCAGTTTCTTTAACCCCACAGGCGGCGGTGATCCGGTTGTTTATCAGCACTTATTCTGGTTTTATTCCCATCCGGCAGTTTATATCATGGTGTTACCTTTTTTTGGGGTAATTTCCGATGTTCTACCTGTTCATGCTCGCAAACCGATTTTTGGGTATCAAGCGATCGCCTATTCCAGTTTAGCCATTAGTTTTTTAGGCTTAATTGTTTGGGCGCACCATATGTTTACCAGTGGAACTCCGGGTTGGTTACGGATGTTTTTTATGATCACGACGATGATCATTGCTGTACCGACTGGAATTAAAGTTTTTGGCTGGTTAGCGACGATTTGGGGCGGTAAACTCCGTCTAAATAGCGCCATGCTATTTGCGATGGGGTTTATTTCTACTTTTGTTATGGGCGGTGTCACCGGAATTATGGTGGCGTCGGTTCCCTTTGATATTCATGTTCACGATACCTATTTCATCGTGGCGCACTTCCACTATGTTCTGTTTGGGGGTGCGGTGTTTGGGGTGTTTGCCGCCATTTATCATTGGTTCCCGAAAATGACGGGACGGATGATGAACGAACCTTGGGGGATTGTTCACTTTGTCCTGACGTTTGTGGGTACGAATATGACTTTTATGCCGATGCACGCTTTAGGATTACAAGGAATGCCCCGTCGGGTAGCCATGTATGATCCCCAATTTACAACGTTAAATCAGGTTTGTACTGTAGGTAGTTATATTCTGGCGGTTTCGACTATTCCCTTCTTGATTAATGCGGCTTGGAGTTGGTTCAAAGGGCCTAAAGCTCCTGATAATCCTTGGGAAGCTTTAACCTTAGAATGGATGACCTCTTCGCCTCCCCCAATTGAAAACTTCCTCGTGACTCCCGTTCTCAAAACTGGGCCCTATGATTACGGAAGTCGTAAAACCCTAGCGATTCGTCAACGGTTAAAACAAATGACCGGAAGTCGCCCCAAAGAAGTCGGTGTTCCCCTGTCTGAAGCCAAATCTTCTACAGTATTTACAGACGACCGTTCAACAACGGTTGTTGAACCCGAAAAAGACATTAAATAAGAATTACGAATTACGAATTACGAATTAAGATGATCGTAATTCGTAATTGACAATTCGTAATTGATTAGATGTTCCCTGTTCCCTCTTAT
The DNA here is from genome assembly GCF_014697575.1 of Planktothrix sp. FACHB-1365. GTDB lineage: Bacteria > Cyanobacteriota > Cyanobacteriia > Cyanobacteriales > Microcoleaceae > Planktothrix. The sequence continues at coordinate 20,185 of NZ_JACJSC010000026.1, forward strand.
TAAGTCAATTCATGCAAGGTTCAGCAATTAACGAGTCTCAAACCGTTCTTGGATACGAACAGGAGGCCACTGCCTCTGGACATGAACACGAAGAACACCCCGATCTGCGAATGTTGGGCGTGGTTGTCTTTCTGATTGCAGAGAGTATGATCTTTTTAGGCTTATTCTCTGCCTATCTGATTTATCGAGCCATGTCACCCGTTTGGCCCCCGGAAGGCACTGAACGAGAATTATTACTTCCGGCGATTAATACCGTAGTTCTGATTTCGAGTAGTTTTGTCATGAACCAAGGGACAATTGCTATTAAGAAAAATGACACGGCGGGTTTGCGGAATTGGTTTATTGCGACGGCGATTATGGGGTTAACCTTCTTAGCAGGTCAAGCCTATGAATACAGTCAGTTAGCGTTTGGATTAACGACTAATTTATACGCCAGTTCTTTCTATGTGTTAACGGGGTTTCACGGGTTGCACGTCACCTTTGGAGTCTTGTTAATTTTAGCGGTGTTGTGGCGGGGACGTAAAGCCACTCACTACAGCAAAGAATCCCATTTTGGCCCGGAAGCGGCGGAATTATATTGGCACTTTGTTGATGTGGTTTGGATTATTCTGTTTATTTTGTTGTATTTGTTGTAAATCTTCATCAAATCCATATTATCCTCAAACCCCCTCCGGGGTTTTTTTATTGGCAATTTGGGGTAGAGATGAATATGATTAAGATTAATTCCCTGAAACCTTTGAAACAGAAAAGGATAATCTGGATATTGTGAAATCAGTTATCAGTGATCAGTTAAGAAAAAGGTGAACTTTGGGGATCATTGTTATATTCTCAGAGTTCTGACAACCACTATAAAACTAACTAAGGAGACATCATTGATGAATAACTATCATTTAGAAGAAGCTAAAAATAGAAAACAAGTGTTTGATAAGTTTCTTCAAATCGAAAAAAAAATTGGAGCTAATGCTGATAAACTTGCTTTTTTAGATCGGGGAATTGAACAATCTAAATATAAAAATAGTATTCCCAATTATCCTCAAACTTTAAAACGAAAACCTTTGCAATATACCTCCTATCCCGTTTTTGGTAAAATTCCTTATATTGATGAACAAGGTTTAGATTTTCTCCATCCTCAAATTGAAGAAGCTTGTATTAGTTTAGGAAAATTTGAAGCGGGGGAACTCAAGACAATTTGGTTGGGGAGAAATCCGCTCAAAACTGCCCAATTTTGGAGTTCTACTAAAATGATTCCGGTTGTGAATACTTTAAGTAAAATCGATCAACTATTTCCTCAAGGGGATATTAAAAACTTAGAGTTAAAAGATCCCAAAAATACAACCGTTAAATATCCCTTAGATTTAGCCATTCAAGATATTGTCAGCTATCAAGAAAAGGTGGCAACTTCTAACTCCTTAGCAGCACTCTTTAAACGGTTTGAAACCCGTTCTAATTTGGAAGCCTGGTTTCAAAAAGTTACCGGAAATTCTACTTTAAAATTTCAAGGAGATTATGGAGAACCACCTGCAATTCAAAACCCTATCATTTTTGATCGAACTACTCAAAATACCCTAATTAAAGCTGTTACAGACACTCCTAAAGGTGACAATTTTGTTTCAGCTTATGATCTGACTCGTTTGATTTCTTTGATAGGGTGGCACGCTTATCTTCCTGGGGAATGTCAACTTCCCAACCTGCAACAAAAAACATTAAATCATTTAATTTTAGCAATGGGTCAAGATCCGGCTCGTTATGTAGATGTTGCGTTAGAAACTTTGGGAATTCAAGAAGTGATTACGGCTCCAGTTATTCTTTCTAAAATGGGTTATGGAAGTAGTGAAACTCGGCAAACTGTAGAAGCTTGTTATATGGCATTTGTACAGTTTATTGACCCGTTACCCAAAGAAGGCGGAAAATCGGCTGAATTTCGGACTTTAGCACTCACTTTAAGAGGGGTAATTCCCGTAGCTAATTTTAATGATTGTACCCCAGAGGCGTTGCAGTTAGATGCTCGGATGGCGGCAGAAGTCACAGAAATTATGCGTCGTGTTATTACAGAAGAATTAGATGCACTCTAATCAAACCCATCGGTAGTTAAAGGAGATGTGATTATTTTCCCTCACCCGTTAGAATAGAACAATCAAGACCACTGCATTCATGAACAGACTGAGATTGTAATTTTGGGTGCATTTCAGTTCCTGACTTAAAGAATCAATCACTGTACTCAGTAAATAGGGATAAATAAACCTAAAAGAATCAATAATTTTAGGGTGTAAGGATCTACAAGAAAAGGGTTAGGTCATTTACAGAACTTAAACTTCCCTATTTAAAGACTGAGTATAGTCATGATCATGATGAGGAAGAAAAAACCCAAAAATCTATGAAAGAAATACAACAAATAAATCAAAATTCGTTAAAAACTTTAAATCGTATTTTTGAAAGATTTAATGATGATTTTTCTTTGATTTTAGCTCACTGCAATCATGGTATTGTCAGAAAAAAAATTATTAAACAATTGCAACATCAACATCCTAACTTAATTAAATCTGTGGTTTTAGATTCCGAGGTTATCAATGTTTATAATGCTCTAGTACAAGTCATTGATGCAGAACCCATACCACCTCAAGGTTTAATTATATCCGGTTTAGAATCTAACGAACAATTGGATCTGCTGATTAAAATCATGAACCAAATGCGCGAGGAATTTCGGCGTCGATTTCGCTGTCCTTTAGTATTTTGGGTAACGGATTCTCTGTTACACGCTTTAATTCGGTTAGCTCCTGATTTTTATAGTTGGTCAACAGCACTTAAGTTTGAAATTAGTACAGAAGATCTATTAAATTTTATTCAAGAAACCGCAGATCAAGTTTCTGCTAAAGTGTTAGATAGTGGTGCGGGTATTTTTTTAAATAATTCTTATTTTAATTTAGAGTTAGGTTCTCCATTAAGATTGGAATTAGAAGCCGCTTATCAAGAATTACAGAAACGGGGAGAACCTTTAGATATTGAATTAGAAGCAAGTTTAGAATTTGTATTGGGTCGAGTTTCTGAGCATTCTGATCAAGCTGCCTTAAAACATTATGAACGAAGTTTAGAACTTTGGCAACAAACTAATAATTTAATTCGTTATGGTCAATTATTATTTTATATTGGCTTTTGGTGGCATAGCTATGGCATTTTACATCGAGCCGAAAAAGAATATGCTTATGATCAAGCTAATTCTTATTATACTCAATCTATTCAAACCTTTAAACGGGCAAATCGTTGGGATTTAGTGGCTAAATTTATTAATGCTTTAGCGGATGTATTATTTGGATTAAAAAAATGGCAGGAATTAGAAACCGTAGCCAAAGAATCTATTGATTATAATCGCATCTATACTTATCCTTTCCGAGAAGCACGAGGATATCATTTTTTAGCAGAAGTATCCCTCGCTAAAAACTGTTGGCAGGAAGCTAAAAATTTAGCGGAAAAAGCACAAAATTTATTAGTTCAAACCGCCTCTAATTATCATCCTAAAACCTCGGATGAACAGTTGATTTTAGATTGGGAAACCTGCTATCATCAGGGATGGTATTTGGTAGCTCTAGCGCAAGCCAATCAAAAATTAAAGCAATATCAAGATGCCATTAAAATCCTAGAAAAAGCTCAAGCTCGAACTAAACCCCAATATGACCCCGACCTTTATATTCAGATTTTACAACTATTACATGATTTGTATTTCCAAAAAGGCGAATATTTAAAAGCTTATGAAATTAAACAAAAACGTCGGGAAATTGAGCAACAATTTAGATTAAGAGCCTTTATCGGAGCCGGACGACTCGGACATATTCAAACCATTAGTAATCCTGGTTTACCTCCTATGAAAAACAAAAAAATTATTAATCCTGAAATTACCGCATCGGGTCGTTTATCAGTTGTGAATTGGTTATATGAACGCATTAGCCGAAATGATTGTAAACTAACGGTGATTTATGGACAGTCTGGAGTAGGTAAAAGTTCAATTTTACAAGCCGGTTTTATTCCAGAATTGCGGAAAGCGTCTTTGGATACTCGTCGTTTTATTCCAGTTTTACTGCAAGTTTATACTAATTTGAATCAAGACTTTTCTCGTGCTTTCACCAAAGGCATTAGAGAGGTTAAAAATATTGACTTAGATTCCTCAGAACTGAATAATCAAGCCGTAATATTGGAACAAATTAGAAGTTTAGTCAATCAAAACTTTTGGGTGGTGATTATTTTTGATCAGTTTGAGGAATTTTTCTTTGCTTGTAAAGATCAACAACAACGACAAAGCTGTTATCAATTTATTAAAGAGTGTTTAGATATTCCCTATGTTAAAGTTGTTTTATCTTTGCGTGAAGACTATATCCAATATTTATTAGAATGTACTCGTCAAGGATATTTAGAAATTATTGGAAATAATATTTTAGATCGAAATATTCTGGCTTATATTGGTAATTTTACACGGGAAGAAGCTAAATCGGTGATTCAAAGTTTAACCGAAAGAACACAATTTGTCCTCGAACCTGCATTAATTGAGGAATTAGTAGAAGATTTAGCAGAAGACTCAGGAGATATTCGACCCATAGAATTACAAGTGGTGGGTTCTCAACTTCAAGCGCAAAGAATTACTACCTTAAAACAATATCAACAAGCGGGACGAAAACAAAAGCTAGTTGAAGATTATTTAGATGAGGTAATTCGAGATTGTGGTTCAACGAATAAAAGTTTAGCTGAGTTAGTGCTTTACTTATTAACCGATGAAAATAATACTCGTCCTTTAAAAACCCGTTCGGATTTAGTCAGAGAAATTAAAGAACTAGCAAACCATTTTGAAAATATTAATGAAAAATTGGATACGGTTCTCAAGATTTTCGTTTTGTCGGGTTTAGTCTTTATTTTACCAGAAATTCCCGCAGAACGATATCAACTGGTACATGATTATTTAGTTAGTTTAATTCGTCAAAATCGCAGTTTAGTTATTTTAGAAGAATTAGATATAGAGCGGAAAAAACGCCAACAAGCGGAAGCCAAAAATAAAGAACTTTGGCAATTGTTTATTCGGTCAATTATTATTGGGAGCGGCATGGCACTTTTATTCACTCTCGCATTAGGATTTTGGAGAATTTCCGAAGGTAAAAATAAACAAGTTAATTTAGCGTTAGAAAATACTAAATATACGGCTTTAACAACCGAAAATAACCAGCTTGAAGCTTTATTAACTTTAGTCACCGCCGGAAAGCTTTTATCCTCCCAAATGCCTAAATCTGCCATTGAACAAGAAACCCAGAGTAAATTAAGTGTGGCTGTTCAAGTTATTCAAGAGCAAAATATTTTAGATGGACACCAAAAAAATAGTGTCTTAAGTGTTAGTATTAGTCCTGATAATCAATGGATTGCTTCGGCAAGTGATGATAAAACTATTAAAATATGGACTCCTAAAGGTAAATTGATCAAAACTTTAGAAGGACATCAAAAATCTGTTTGGTTTGTTACCTTTAGTCCCAATAGCCAAATCATTGCCTCGGCGAGTAAAGATAATACCATAAAACTCTGGACAAAAAATGGAATTCTAATTACAACATTACAGGGACATACTGATGAAGTCAAATGAGTTAGTTTTAGTCCTGATGGTCAACAAATTGCCTCTGCTAGTAAAGATAAAACCGTTAAAATTTGGAGTTTAGAGGGTCGCCTCATTCAAACGTTAAACGGACATCAAAAGCCTATTCTGAGTGTTATTTTTAGTCCCAATGGTCAACACATTGCTTCATCGAGTGAAGATGGTATCATTAATCTCTGGACTCGCCAGGGGAAACTGATTAAAACAATTAAGGCTCATTCTAAACCGATTTGGAGTATTAGTTTTAGTCCCGATAGTCAAATCATGGCATCTGCTAGTGATGATAAAACTGTGAAATTATGGAGTTTTGACGGTCAATTAATTAGAACTTTAGAAGGACATCAACAGGCTGTTAATAGTGTGGCTTTTAGTCAAGATAGTCGTTTAATTGCAACGGGAAGTACCGATGAAATGATTAAAATTTGGACACAAGAAGGCTCATTAATTTCTACTCTTCAAGGACACAAAGACAGTATTAATCAAGTCAGTTTTTCTAAGCAGGAAGAAAGGTTATTTTCGGCGAGTAAAGATGGTACTGTCAGAATCTGGAATTTAAAAGCATTACCTAAAATTATCCAATTGAAGGACTATAAAATTTATAGCAGTAGTTTTTCTCATCAAAATAGTAACTTAGTGTTAGTAGCTTCTCCTGGTCGTGATTTACGCATAAAAGACGATACCAAAGATGATGTTGTTGTCTTATGGACTTTAAATGGAGAGGTAAAAAAAACATTCAGGGGTCATCAAAATACTGTTAATAATGTTAGTTTTAGTCCTGATGGTAAAAGCATTGCATCCGCTAGTCAGGATAAAACAGTTAGAATTTGGAACATAGATAGTGAAAAATTTATAACTCTTCCTCATCAGTCACCGGTTTGGAGTGTGGTTTTTAGTCCTGATAGTCAGTTAATTGCAACGGCTAGTGATGACAAAAGCATTAAAATTTGGGATATTCAGGGAACTTTAAAACAAACGTTTAAAGGTCATCAAGGCGCAATTAATGACTTAAGTTTTAGTCCCGATAGTCAAATTTTGGCTTCAGCCAGTGAAGATAAAACCGTGAAATTATGGGATGTTAATCATAAAAATTTGATTCCGCCGTTAACAGGGGCACAAATTCGATTTAATTCTGTGAGTTTTAGTCCCGATGGTCAATGGATTACAGCCTCCAAAGATGGAGAATCTATTGCTATTTGGAAAAAGCAAAATTTAACCTGGAAACCTTTACAAACTTCTGTTGTTTTAGGAAAACATTGGAAAGCAATTTATGAAGTTAATTTTAGTCCTAATAGTAAAATTTTGGCTTCTGCTAGTGCAGATGGTACAATTAAGCTTTGGGATGTTAATGGAAGTTTAATTACGACTTTAAAGCCAAGTTTAGAACCTATTTTATCCGTTAATTTTAGCCCGGATGGTCAAACATTAGTAGGAATTCAGAAATCTGAACCTAGTCGAAAATCCGAACCTAGCCGAATTAGTATTTGGAAAATTGATACTAATCAAATCAATCAAGATACTGATAGCTTGCTAACTCAGGCTTGTATTCAGCTTAAAGATTATTTAGAAACTAACCCTAATATTAGTGGTATAAATAAAAAGATTTGTGATGAGTTTAAGAGTTCTCCTTGAAAAAATGGATGTTATCGGCTATTTTTTAGTAAACTCTTTCTTCCGCTATGTCTAAATCAAGTAAAATTCGAGTTTTAGCACTAGGATTGATTCAAAATGGCGATCGCATTTTTGTTTCCCAAGGCTATGATCCCATTAAAAAACAAACCTTCTATCGAGCATTAGGAGGAGGGGTTGATTTTGGAGAATTGAGCCTTGATGCCTTAAAACGAGAATTTCAAGAAGAAATTAAAGCAGAATTAACGAATATTCACTATTTAGGATGTTTAGAAAATATTTTTGTTTATGATAAAAAAAGTCAACATGAATTAATTCAACTGTATCGATGTGATTTTGTTGATATCAAATTTTATCAATTGGAAGAACTAGAATTTGTCGAAAAGAAACGTAAGAAAAAAGCCTTATGGGTTCCTTTAGAAGATTTTAAGTCAGGAAAATTAGTTTTATTTCCCGAACAATTTTTACAATATTGTGAGTAAGAATTACTGCAAGGTAAATCGTAATTATCTAATATTTACACTTGAAATGTAAAGTTTTGTACAAAGTTGCAGAGATTGTCAAAATTTCCCTGACCATTTGCTAGAGTCAACAGGAAATAGACTATTAAGGGAGACGAAACTATGCAACTTAAATCCAAACCCTCTAAATCTGCACCCTTAACCACTTCTGAAGAAAAAATACTAGAAAATTCAACTGTAACGTCCCGTCAAAAAACTCTACAGTTTGCCTTATTTTTGATGAAATGGCTTGTCTTTGGTTCATTGACGGGAATTTTAGCAATTTTAGCCTTAATTACCTTGGCGGTGATGATAACACCCGTTAGCAATTGCGCCAATACAGCTAAAAGCAGTGAAGCCAAACAATATTTAGGTTCTATTAATAAAGGACAACAAGCTTTTTTTGCTGAAAATAGTCGCTTTTCTAATCAGATTGAGCCTTTGGGAATAGGCATTAAAACCCAGACAAATTATTACCAATATTCAGTTCACACCACCCAGAATGCAGCCTTTAGTTATGCTAAACCTCTTCCTGAAGCGAAAGGTATTAGTGGCTACATAGGTGCTATTTTTTTAATTTCTCCTCCTTCCAAAACCAATCATTCTGATTTAGGGACAACCCAATCAATTATTTGTCGAGTTCCTCCCGGTGAACGTCAACTTGTCCCAGAACCGATCTTAAAAAATGGGATTCCTAGCTGTGTTGAACCTTCAGTTAATATTAATAAATAAAGCTTTATGTTAATCCTTGAGCTTTTAAAGGGGTTACTGATTCTGGGTCTGATTTTTATTCCCCTAGAACAGTTGTTTTATTTGCACCGTCAACGAATTTTTAGACCCGGTTGGTTAACAGATCTCACCTATTTTTTTATCGGTCATTTTGTGGGAAAAGTAGGATTGTCTTTGAGCTTAGGAATAGGAACTATTTTAGTTACTCCTTTATTACATCTCAAATGGCAAGAGACAATTTCGGCTCAACCCATTTTATTCCAACTGATAGAAGCAATTGTGATTGCGGATTTAGGGTATTATTTGGCTCACCGATTGTTGCATACGGTTCCTGAGTTATGGAAATTTCATGCTGTACATCATAGTATTGAATCCATTGACTGGTTAGCAACGGTGCGAGTCCATCCAGTAGATCAAATATTTACCAAATTTTTCCAAGTGATTCCTTTAGTTATTTTAGGGTTTAGTGCTGAAACTTGGGGAATTTATACCTTATTTTCGGCTCTGGTTGCATTTTATATTCATGCCAATATCCGCTTAAAAATTGCAGGATTAAAATGGGTAATTGCAACTCCTCAATTTCATCATTGGCATCATATTCAAGAAGCAGAGATGGAAACCAGAAATTTAGCGGCTCAATTACCCTTGATTGACTGGTTATTTGGGACTCTGTATTTTTCTCAATCTAAAATTCCTAATTCCTATGGAATTAAACAATCAATTCCGAGGGGATATTTAGGACAGTTAATTTATCCGTTTCGGAGATATGACTATGAATCCTAATTTTAACATCAAGACGAATAAACGCTGGTTTTATCCTTTAGTTCTGATATTAATGGTTCTAGGAGTGGGTATAATTTCATTAACGTTGATTGCCAAAATGAACCATTTAGATGTTGTGACTTTTGTAAAAAGCTTCAATACCCCTGAAGTAACGGTAGAAGAACTGAGCCAAAAAGATTTGAAATCTGTGATTTTTATTGATGTGCGATCGCCTGAAGAATATGAAGAGGATCATATTCCTAATAGTATTTTAGTTCCGATCACTGAAATTGAACAGGGAAAAGGAATTGAAAAAATCCAAGAAATTGCTAAAACTTATAGCATTTCTCATATCGAGAAACCAACTTTAATCCTTTATTGTCAATTAGGCCCCCGTTCTATTAAAGCCTATCAAAAATTAGAAAATACTGGATTAAATCTAGTGGTTTTGCAAGGAGGAATGACCGATTGGCGTAAACATTTTAAACTCTAATGAGTTGTAGAACAGGTAATAATCTATAATTTAACATTCAAAATCACAGGATTTCTAGTATCACCCACCCCACGCTTAGGGAATATTAGGAACCTTTTATTGTTCTTGAGGTAAAATTCCCAATTGTAAATTCAGACCAATGTGATAAATATAAGCATCTTCAATCAACATTCTATTAACTATATTATTGCTCATCCGTCTCCCTGATAAGTTGATATTCCAATGTTGTTGCTCTTGACTTAAGCTCTGGATTAATTCATTGTTAGGACTAACAGCAACAATTGCTGTCCAATCAATTTTTAAGTCAGGTTTGACTTGGTGAAAAACTGATAGGATATTCTCATAAGTTTTAAGAGGCCCTTCATCATCATAGAGAGATAAAGCAAGCATCAGACGCCATGTTTCCGGTTCTGTCGCATACAGCCACAAAGCCGAATGAACTGATACATTTGCATCATTGAGAGCATCTATTAATTTTTGACCTTCTTCTATCTCTTGATTTACCAATGTTGCTTTAGCCATTCTAAAACTCCGTGATTGGGATCGTTAATTGCTAAGTAAATATCGCGGGCTTCTTGTTGGTTATGTGTTTGATAACGGCTTTCTTCTGACCATACTTTAATTATTAACCATTGAGCTTTATAGGTTGACTTTAATTGTGCATGAATATCATACCCAGCAAGTTCCGCCAGCTCTTCTAAATTATGGGTGTAAATTTTCCTCACACTTTTCAGGTCAGGAAAATCATATTGCTGAGTTTTTTTGGCAATACAAGCCTTGAAAACACATTCAATAACATAACCACTTAGATAGTAAGCACCGGAATATTGGTGATTGTCTAAAAGCACTTTTGCGTCTTGAAGTCGAGTTTGTGCTAACTCCTGAAAATCCTGCCTATTCACAAAATTAGCATCCCTCCATAAAATTCGCCATATTAATTATACTCCCAGATCGAAGAAACCGGGTTTCTAGCTATTGTCTCTTGAGAAACCCGGTTTCTGTGTAGCGTCTGAATTAATCAATGACTTTTAACCATCCCCGATGTAACCGAGTAATAATTTCACTAATTTGTTGACATTCTTTTAAGCCTAAAATTTGGTCAGAGAAAATTAAAGCCATTAAGCCTTGTTGGTCAGCGCGAGTAATTTGACCTGTGGCGTAAATTTTGTTAACAATACGCTGAATATCAGTAGATGTACCTAATGATACTTTGTTCATCCTTCCCTCTTTAAGCAAATGCTTATTAATACACCCCTCTAATTCCCCATCAGGACAATTTTGATGTAGGTTTACCTTTCAGGGGTAAAATTAGAGGGGTGCAGAGTCCAAGGATGAAAATTTTTGTTAGGATTGCTCCGCCGAAACGTAAGTTGCTAATCCTCTAAATTTGAGTCCCAGGATAATATCATTTAGCTCAGAACCCAAATAGTTTCCTGTTTGAGTAATAGCATTAATGAAGTAGAATCCATCTAAATCCGTTGCTGTCTCTGCCCAATTGTTAATATCAAAAGAGCTAATTTTATTAAATTCTGATACAGGTTTAGCGTTATGTTCATCAGGTAATACATACAAATGATCACCTGATTTTTCAACAATAGTTACGCCCCTGACTTTACGGATTTTTGTCAGTGAAACAGGTTGTAATGGGTTGTATCCTTGAATGATTTTCATGTCAACCTCTCCTCTGGGTTGATGATTTAGATGGAAGGTTTGGGTGCGAGCAGGATGAGAATGATCTTGATATCATTACTATCTCTATTAAAGTCGGTTCTCACCGGGGAGATTGTTCCAGTTATTTTCGCGTCCCCAAAGTCTGTCCTCGGTTAAGGGGAAAGACGGATTCTATTATGTAACGGATGTGACAATTCAACAAGTGGTTTTACGGTCAGCGTTATTTTTCGTAAAATTTCTGGGTTTAAATTTTATTTCCTCAAATAAAAAAACCTTCTCTGGAACAGGGAAGGGAGAGGGGAATTTTGAAGCCAGAAAGGAGTTTAACGGAATTTAGAAAGAGAAATATGGAATAGTCTTTCAATCCCATCAAGGCTTTAATGATTCTTGTTTAACCCTAATACTTTTCGTAAGAGGGTTTGATCTGAAAATTTTGCTGATAAACGACCTTTCTCTAAATCGCGAATCCAACTTTGGCTCTTACCTGTGATTCTCGCCAACTCCCTCTGACTCATCCCTTGTTTTTTACGAGCCGTAACAATTTGTTCAGGTAAAAGATTCAACTCCGGCTTTAACTTAATTTTTCGCGTCTGAGTCCCTCGTTGTTGCTGTTTGGGGGCTTTCATTCGTTGTTCCCAATCTACAGGAATTTCAAACCATAAAATTCGGGCATTCATCAATAAATTCCATTTACCGCGAGGACTAGCATCAGTAATTCGAGTTTCATTACTTCCATCCTGAATCCAAAAATCTAGGGCAGCATCAGCATCATCGGGAAGTTCGGCTAACTTTGCCCATAACGGTTGAATTTCTGGGGGATAAGTTACTGAATCAAAAACGGGTTTTAATCCATAATGATTTAAACATTCTAAATCTTTTTCAAAGGTTCGTAAAAGTCGCTTGCGCTCTTCTCGTCTTTGGGAAGCAAAGGTTAATTTCTCTTCTCCGTAAGCAACTCGCATTAATTTGGGGACAGTAATTCGTTGTTCTTTGCCCATTTTGGTTTTAAACAACAGCCACAGCATCATCCGAACGGCCCCTTCATGTTGTTGCCAAATACTCATCACAATACTTAAAAGGGATTGGGGTAGAATGCCATATTGATAAAAGGCAGTTTGTTCTTTACAACCTTGTTGGTTTAAAAAATATTTTGCCCAAATTCCAGCTTTGATTTTGAAGGTTAAACCGACTAAATATTTACATCCCATCTCATCTTCTTGAAAATGATGTTGAACTTCAGTAAGATGCCATAAGGGACTATTGACAATTAAAAATTTATTCACTTTTCCTTGCTTTGGCCAGTTAATAGAGGCGGTAATAAAACAAGGTTGTTCCGCAATTTTACGAATTAAGGAAAGTTTAGTGGCTTTACTTAGATCTTTACGTTTATCTAACTCTAAATATTCTTCAATTTGGCGATCGCTAATAATAAATTCTTCTTCCCAAGGCTTTTCTAATGCGGTTGCATGAGCCGCATAAATTAAGTGCATACAAGCGGCTCGAATATCGAAAGATTGAATCCCAGTTAGTGCGAGTTCTCCGATAGAATGATCGCTCATTCGTAGGGTAATCATTCCCCGTCCGCCATTGACTCGTCGTTCATAATAAGGCTCCCCAACCTCATCAAATTTCCAATCTAAGGATTGTCGCTGGGTTAATAAGTTACACAATTCCCACATCACCATGGAAGAGGCAAACGGATGATTTTTCCCATTCGCAAATAAAGATGGGCTAGTTACGGGTCTGAGTTCTGCTTTATATCTCCCTTTTTTCGATTCAGAGGGGAGAGGACAAGAAATTGGACACAACATTAAACATTGAGGTTCAGAATAATAGCCTTCGCAATTATTACAAAGGTCGGGATCGATCCAATAATGATTATCCTCGATTTTAACTGCACCGGTTGGGCAAACAGGGCGACAGGTATCACAAGCCAGACAATGACCAGGGATTTTATAAGCCATAAACCAATCTGAAATATTTGGGTTCTGGGGTATGAGATCAGACTCTGAATTTTTTGTTTTCTTACTGGAACAGTTAAGAAAGAAATACGCTATAGCGCTACGCGCAAGGGAACAGGGAACAGTAAGAATTGAAAGGGTTTCAGAATTCACTCCGAAGTCCTAACTGTAATGCGTACTGCTATATTTATGATTTTTAGTAAAGTAACAATATTTTTTGATAATTTGTGTTCATGGTAAGCATTTTTACGCTTTTCTATAGGCGGCTGCTGACGAAGATTTAAACAACAGCCTCCAGTGCGATGTTCAGATTGATTGCAAGAACGTTGATAATACTGTTACAGGAGAAAATTCTGCCTATTTTCAGTTCATTATTTATTCTTTGTATATAGAAAAAGTCAAGCTCAAATTCTCTTGATCAAGGTCGATATAAAAAAGTGCGTTGTTGCGAATTCAGCACCTATTTTTAGGGCCAAAGTGCAGCAACCAATTGTTATCACAATTCTTGTGTTGAACTGCTGATTTTATCGTAGGGGTTTCCCAACCCCTACAATTTTTTGTCAAAAATCATACATAGATTTTGAGCAATCTGATTCTTCTTCCTCCTTAGTTTTGCTCGTAAGCACTATGAGTGTGACATTGTTTAGGACAAGCCCGTGAACAAGCTTCACAGCCAATACAGTTATCAATATTAACAATCGTCATCACTTTACGTTCAAATTCTTCGTCTTCCTCGTCCTCCACAAATTCTCCTTCCTCATTCAGTGCTTGTAGTCCTAGAACATCTTGACCACAAACCTTTAAGCATCTGCCACAACCTAAGCATTTTGCATAATTAATGGCAGTAATAAATTGAGGTGTCCAGGTTTTACCCCCGCGTGTTAATCCTGTTAATGTTGCCATAATGATTCCTCAGATTCCCAATAGATAAAGGGTTGAATTGTTTAAATACTGCTCAACTCAAACTATTGATTTATTTTAACTCCATTTTTTTAAAATGTAAAGAGATTTTTGATAAAAATTATAGAGAAATCTAATTTTAGTTTTAGAAAAATTGTAATCACAATTTGTAGGGGTTAGGTTGCCCAACCCTCTAGGATTATGGATTGGAAAACTCAACCCCTAGCTGAAAAATTTAGAATTGTGATGGGCTCCGCCCAGCCGAAGGCTATCGCTTCAATTACTGAGAAGATTGACAAGTTTTTTCAGTATGACTACGGGGACAGGTTTCTAAGTTTGTTATCGTTTTAGCAATGGGGGTCAAACCCAGCCAATCATCAATCTTTTCGGGATTAAACCCAACAGAAAATATATCTCCTACCTGCATCAAAGGGCGACGAATTAACAATGGATCAGCTAACATTAATTCTAGGGCTGTTATTTCATCCAAGTTATCGAAAATCACCTCTCCCGACTTAATTGCAGGCGCGCTCAAATTAAACCACTCACTGACAGGTAAACTCCCAAAGAATGGGCGCAAACCTTCCGCAGTCCAAGGCGTTGTTAAAAGATTACGCGCCTCAACTTGATGACCAGCTTCTACTAACAAGGTTTTCTGTTTCGTATTATTAATACAACCCGGTTTTTCATAGAAAATAATATGAACCATTGTGATTGATATTGCCTCCTCTGGAATTTATTTTTAACTTTTTATAACAACCTGTAGGGGGTTGGGTTACTGAACCTATAACCCTGAAGGGTTGGATGACCCAACCCCTACAATCAAAGATTAAAACCCCGTTTCTACCTGTTTAATTCAAGCGCTTGGCTTCAACGGTTTGAGGAAGTTTTAACGGTTCTTGCGAATTAGAAATTTCTAACTCCCAACCATTGGCTAAGGTTAAAACTTTCCCCGATGGTTCAACCCGTTCACCGACAACTTCCTCTTCTAAATCTTTCTTAGCAACATAAACCATTAAATGCCCATTGGTATTGCGACGTAACATTACTTTCATGAAACTTCTTCAACCTCTTCTAATTCTTTTTTTTTGCAACCGACAATAAACCCTCTTTCTAAAAAATGCACAGCATAAATATAAGAGGTTTGTAAATAAGTTCCAATCCCAACGACATAACCAATTTCACCTTTTTTAGCAAGGGTGGCGCCGATATCCTGACCCGGAAAAGTACCATCATTCCGAATTAATTTACGAGTTCGGACTTTTTGGTTAATTTCAAAGACAGGGGGACAATTTAACTCCAGTTCATCTAACTGCATTAAGCACTCCTCCGTTCTGTTGCTAAATTCAGTAATTCCTGTACAGTTAAATCCCGTTTCACTTGTACAGAAAAATTTCTAACCTGTTCTAAAACCCCTTGAGTTTCATCGGAATTAAGATGAATCCCCTGATTTTCTAGCACATCAAATAGTAGATGTCGTCCTGAATGTTTACCGATCGCTAACCGTCGTTCTCCGCCAACTTCTTCAGGTGCAAACGGTTCATAGGTAAAGGGATTTTTGAGAACCCCATGAGCATGAATTCCAGCTTCATGAGCAAAGGCATTTTTACCCACGATCGCTTTCCAAGGAGGAACAACACCGCCCGATGCTTTTTCAACAAATTGTGAGAGTTCTTGGAAATGGTGAGTATCAATTCCTAAGTCAAGATTATACACTTGTTTGAGTGCCATAACGACTTCTTCTAATGCCGCATTACCGGCTCTTTCACCTAATCCATTTACAGTTGTATTCACAGAAGTTGCACCTGCCATAACCCCAGCGATCGCATTAGCGGTTGCCATCCCTAAATCATTATGGGTGTGCATTTCAACGGGAATTTCTAATAGTGAAACCAGTTCACCAACCTTTCTGTGAGTGCCAAAGGGATCTAAGATTCCAACGGTATCACAGAATCGAAATCGTGAAGCTCCCAATTCTTCTGAATAAAGGGCAACATCGAGGAGAAAATTTTCATCCGCCCGTGAAGAATCTTCCCCCCCAATAGATACATATAACCCTTGATCAACCGCAAAGCTAACGGTATCTCGCAGTTGAGCTAGAACTCGTCGCCATTGCCCTTGAAATTTAGCATCAATTTGAATATTTGAAACCGGAATAGAAATATGAACCCGTTTCAAACCACAAGCAATTGATGCTTCAATATCACTTTTAACGGCACGGTTCCAGCCTAGAATTTCAGCATTTAAACCTAAGCCTAAAATCCGAGCGATCACTTTTTGTTCTTCCTGCCCCATAGCAGGAATTCCGACTTCTAATTCTTGGACTCCTATCATATCCAAAAGCAAAGCGATCAGGATTTTTTCTTCTAGGGTAAAGGCAACACCCGCCGCTTGTTCACCATCTCGGAGTGTGGTGTCATTAATAATAACTTTATTCATAAGAATTCTGCTCCTCCGGGTGATTGAGATTTTAGATTTTAGACTTTAGATTTTAGATTTTACTGTGTGGCAAGGATTAAGCTTTGTGCTTAAAAAATCCTCACCCGATACTGACTTGAATTCGGTTACAATCTCGATTAAATGCGCGTCGGCTTTGGGGAAGATTTCGGCTTTTGAATGGGAAGCTCAAGATCATTCATGATTTTTGCAACCATCCGTTCATAGATGAACGCCCAAAACAGTAGATAAGCGGCTGAACAAGCAACACTAATCATGATCAATAGCTCCTTAATCGTGGAACAGGCATCTTGCCTGTGGTAGCAAACTGCTGAACTTGCTGTTCTAATTTCTCAATCCGCACTATAAGGGAACGAATGACAGCCGCTTCTGGGTCTGGTAAGCGTCCATGTTCCAAAGGGCTGTCTTTACCGGGTTTAGAAACAATTCGTCCAGGGACACCCACAACAGTACAGTCCGCCGGAACGTCTTGTAACACAATGGAACCTGCCCCAATGCGAACGTGATCCCCAATGTGCAGATTGCCTAAAATCTTGGCCCCTGCACCAACCACAACTTGATTGCCTAAAGTGGGGTGGCGTTTACCCGTTTGTTTCCCTGTCCCGCCCAAGGTTACGCCTTGGTAAATCAGGACGTTCTCTCCAATGATTGCGGTTTCACCAATCACAACCCCCAAACCATGATCAATAAAAGCTCCTTTACCAATGACCGCACCGGGATGAATTTCAATTCCAGTTAAAAATCGAGCAATATGAGAAATAAACCGGGGGAGAAAAGGAACTTGGTATTGATGCAAACGGTGGGCTAGGCGATACAAACACAGAGCGTGAAAACCCGGATAACAAAATAGGACTTCTAATCTGCTCTCGGCGGCGGGGTCACGTTCAAAAATAATTTGGAAATCAGCCCATAGGGTTGTTAACAGATTTTCAGAACCAGGTGTTTTTGCCATCAAGTTTGTTTCTGATTTTGGAACACGGGTTCCCTGGGTCTGCAAAGGAAGGAGTGGGAACGCTTTCTCAGGAGGTAAACGAGTTAAAAGTTGCAGCATTGGTGGAGGAGAGAGGGGAAGCAATACCATGTGTTTTCCTGCTTATAGCAGATGGTCTTTGCCATAATCAGCCCTAATCCCCAGGTTGAAATTACTATAATTTATTAAGTTTGTACTCAAGGGTTTTAAACCCAGTGAAATCAGGCTAAAAAAAATCTTTTGGGGATAGGGGGGCTAGTATTTTTCGGGTTAGGGGTGAGTATTTTTCTAGGGGGGCTTGAGTATTTTTTTGTACTCATTGAAAGCCTTTGTATAGTTAGGGTTCAGCTATTTTAGCTTGAGTAGTTTTACATTGATAAGCTCACACAATCAGAGCGATAAGAGATTAAGCAAATATAAAATTTTTGTTACGATAACTACCATTTGAAAAATCAAAGTGATAACTTAGATACAAAATTAATAGTCTTCAGAAATGTTGGGATAGTTATTCAACTATTTCAGCTGAATTGAGTAGTTTTTGAGTACAAACTTCCGACTCAAAAAAGGGGGGTGTAAATGTCCTCAAAGCTACTCCTAGATTGGGTTTGGGTGTGAGTAGAGAGAATTCCAGTCCCTAATGCCGTAAATACTCATCCCCCCCCTCAAAAATACTCGTACCCCATACCCAAAATATTTTTTCGATCCTGATATAGAGGGGCTTTGAAGCCTTGAGTAGAATTCTAATTATTTCAATAAATCTGAACTGGGGGAACAACTCAAACCCCTAAAACGGTGGCTGCTATAAATCCAATAACGTCAGGCACTTAAGTCCACGACTCAGAAGGCAACCTTAGCTTCTTGACCGATAAGTGTTCTTACGTCGATTAATCAGTTCGTTATTAGACTTACGGATTTCGATGTCACCTACTACAGAACTTCTCTCGAAACTAGAAGCGAAAGCGCAACCCGATGCCCTTCCCACATCCCAAAAGTCCGGCTCCTGTGGTTGCAGTTCATCTTCTTCTGAAACGACCGTAGACGAAACCATACAACAGCGCATCGCCAAGCATCCCTGCTATAGCGAAGAAGCACACCATCATTACGCTAGAATGCACGTTGCTGTTGCTCCAGCTTGCAATATTCAATGTAATTACTGCAACCGCAAATATGACTGTGCGAATGAAAGTCGCCCCGGTGTTGTCAGTGAACTGCTGACCCCTGAAGAAGCCGCCCATAAGGTGCTGGTAATTGCGGGAAAAATTCCCCAAATGACGGTTTTAGGCATTGCTGGCCCTGGCGATCCCTTGGCAAACCCGAAGCATACCTTCCGCACGTTTGAACTGATTGCTGAAAAAGCCCCGGATATTAAGCTGTGTCTGTCAACCAATGGCTTAATGTTACCTGACTATATTGATCAAATTAAACAACTGAATATTGATCATGTGACCTTAACCATTAATATGGTTGACCCAGAAATTGGGGTTAAAATTTATCCTTGGATTCGTTATAATCGCAAACGCTATACAGGCATTGAAGCCGCTAAGATTCTGCACGAACGGCAGATGGAAAGCTTAGAAGCCTTAAAAGCAGCAGATATTCTCTGTAAAGTTAATTCTGTCATGATTCCGGGGATTAATGATCAACATCTCCCCGAAGTTAACCGAGTGATTCGGGAAAAAGGAGCCTTTCTCCATAATATTATGCCCCTGATTTCCGCACCCGAACATGGCACTTACTTTGGTTTAAATGGTCAACGAGGGCCAACCCCTAAAGAACTGAAGGCAGTTCAAGATCAATGTTCTGGCAATATGAAAATGATGCGCCATTGTCGCCAGTGCCGCGCCGATGCCGTCGGACTCTTAGGGGAAGACCGCAGCCAGGAATTTACCAAAGATAAATTCCTAGACATGGAACCCGAATATAACTTAGAAACACGGCAAGAAGTCCATGCAGCTATTGATCAAGTTCAAGCGGAACAAAGAACAGTCAAAACTGCAAAAGCTCAAAAGAAAGTTGCCAATTCTCCTAAAATTTTAGTTGCTATTGCCACAAAAGGCGGTGGGTTAGTGAATCAACACTTCGGTCATGCCAGAGAATTCATGATTTATGAAGTGGATGCCAACGAAGCTAAATTTGTCGGACACCGCAAAGTTGAACAATATTGTCATGGAGGCTATGGCGAGGAAGATTCTCTCGACAATATTTTAAAAATGTTAGAAGGTTGCACGGCGGTTCTGGTTTCTAAGATTGGTCACTGTCCTCAAGAACAATTGAAACAAGCCGGAATTGAAGCGGTAGAAGTCTACGATGTGATTGAAAAAGCCGTCACAGAATATTACCAAAAATGGTTTTCTCTGCAAGTTTGTAGCGATTCTATCTTAGCCAATCCGTAATTTCTTAACTTCCATCAGCCGCCCTTTATTGGAGTCGTCTCATGTCTGTTATTTATCTTGATAACAATGCCACCACCCAGGTAGATCCCTTAGTTGCTGAGGCAATGCTACCTTTCCTGACACAATATTATGGCAACCCGTCTTCAATGCACACCTTCGGCGGACAAGTGGGTAAAGCCATTAAACAAGCCAGAGAACAAGTTGCTGCTTTATTAGGAGCAGAACCCACGGAAATTATCTTTAATAGTTGTGGTACAGAAGGAAATAATACGGCAATTCGCACCGCCTTAGCCACAAATCCCAACAAAAAACATATTATTACGACTGAAGTTGAACACGCGGCGATTTTAAGTCAGTGTAGACAATTAGAAAGTCAAGGTTATCAAGTTACCTATCTTTCGGTTAATCGTCAAGGACAATTAGACTTAGATGAATTAGAGGCTAGTTTAACGGGTGGTACGGCAGTTGTTTCGATTATGTATGCAAATAACGAAACAGGCGTTGTTTTTCCGATTGAACAAATTGGGCAAATTGTTAAAGCTAAAGGGGCGATCTTTCATGTGGATGCGGTGCAAGCCGTTGGTAAAATTCCCCTAGATCTAAAAAATAGCACCATCGATTTACTCACCTTATCGGGTCATAAACTACACGCACCGAAAGGAATTGGGGTTTTGTATGTACGAAAAGGGGTACGTTTCCGGCCGTTATTGTTAGGGGGACACCAAGAACGGGGACGACGGGGAGGTACGGAAAATGTACCCGGAATTATTGCCCTCGGTAAAGCCAGCGAATTAGCTTTAGTTCATTTGGCAGATGTGAAGAAAGAACAGCAATTGCGCGATCGCTTAGAACAAGGTTTACTCGCAAAAATTCCCAATTGTGAAGTCAATGGTCATCCCATTCAACGCTTACCTAATACCAGTAATATCGGGTTTAAATATATTGAAGGGGAAGCTATTTTACTCTCCCTCAATCAATACGGAATCTGCGCTTCTTCGGGTTCTGCTTGCACCTCTGGTTCCTTAGAACCCTCCCATGTTTTAAGAGCATTAGGTTTACCCTATTCTGTCTTACATGGTTCGATTCGCTTCTCTCTGTCTCGATATACAACAGATGCAGAAATTGACACCGTATTAAAGGTAATGCCGGAAATTGTAGAACGGTTAAGGGCATTATCTCCCTTCAAGAGTGACGAAGAAGCCTGGCTAAAAGAACAAGAAAAAGCAATTGCCACTGCCCAAAGTTAAAGATAGGCAACTGTCAACTGTCAACTGTCAACTGTCAACTGATAACTGATAACTGATAACTGAATTCTTATGTGGGACTATACAGAAAAAGTCATGGATCTCTTCTATAATCCCCAACATCAGGGAACCATAGAAGATTGCAACGAACCTGGATTAAAAATTGTCACTGGAGAAGTTGGAAGTATTGCTTGCGGAGATGCCCTCAGACTTCATCTCAAAATTGATGAACAGACCGATAAAATTTTAGACGCTCGCTTTCAAACCTTTGGTTGTGCTAGTGCGATCGCTTCTTCTTCCGCCTTAACTGAAATTATTATTGGTATGACCGTTGATCAAGCGTTAAACCTCACAAACCGTGAAATTGCTGAATATCTCGGAGGTTTACCCGAAGAAAAAATGCACTGTTCTGTTATGGGACAAGAAGCCTTAGAAGCGGCGATTTTCTCCTACAAAGGCATCCCTCTAGCTAATCATGAAGAAGATGAAAGTGCTATGGTGTGCCGCTGTTTCGGAATCAGCGAAACCCGGATTAAAAAAGTGATTCATGAAAACAAACTCACCGACGCCGAACAAGTAACGAATTACATTAAAGCGGGGGGCGGGTGTACCTCTTGTCTAGCCGACATTGATGATTTAATTGCTGCGGTTTGGCAAAACCCTGATTTTGAAGCTCCAGTTACCCCAGAAATCAGCCCTCAACCCCTGCTGACGAATTTACAAAAAATCACCTTAATTCAACAGGTGATAGATAGCGAAATTAAACCTTTCCTCGCCTTAGATGGCGGTGATGTCGCCCTATACGACGTTGAGGGAGACAAAGTAAAAGTCATTCTGCAAGGGGCCTGTGGTTCCTGTTCCAGCAGTTTAGTCACTCTGAAAGTTGCCATTGAAGGCAAGTTAAGAGAGCGTGTGCTACCGACTTTAGTGGTCGAAGCTGTTAACCCTTATTAATTTAACCATCATGAAAATTCCATCGAAAGGGCGATCGCCACCGGGTGACGTTCCTTACATCCAAAACAGAATCCCTAGCTTGGTTTGCAGTTGACAAGAACCCACCTACAAACCACTCGATCCAAACAAACCTTTTAACTAATCCTACAGAGAGACTATCATGAGCGACAAAATCAGACAAATCGCATTCTACGGTAAA
Organism: Planktothrix sp. FACHB-1365; assembly: GCF_014697575.1. GTDB lineage: Bacteria > Cyanobacteriota > Cyanobacteriia > Cyanobacteriales > Microcoleaceae > Planktothrix. The sequence goes on from NZ_JACJSC010000026.1 coordinate 42,664, forward strand.
GGCGGTATCGGTAAATCCACCACCTCCCAAAACACGATCGCAGCGTTAGCAGAAATGAAAAAACGCATCATGATCGTAGGTTGTGACCCCAAAGCAGACTCGACCCGCTTAATGCTGCACAGCAAAGCCCAAACCACGATTCTCCACCTAGCAGCCGAACGCGGTGCGGTTGAAGACTTGGAACTGGATGAAGTGTTGTTAACTGGATGGGGTGGTGTTCGTTGCGTGGAATCCGGTGGCCCAGAACCTGGTGTCGGTTGCGCTGGACGAGGAATTATTACCGCCATTAACTTCCTTGAAGAAAATGGTGCCTATGAAGATTTAGATTATGTCAGCTATGACGTATTAGGGGACGTTGTATGCGGTGGTTTCGCCATGCCCATTCGGGAAGGCAAAGCCCAAGAAATTTACATTGTTACCTCCGGTGAAATGATGGCGATGTATGCCGCCAATAACATTTCTCGCGGGATTCTCAAATACGCTCACTCCGGTGGTGTCCGCCTCGGTGGTTTAATCTGCAACAGCCGTAAAGTTGATAAAGAAATCGAACTGATTGAAGCTTTAGCGGAAAAACTCGGCACACAAATGATCCACTTTGTTCCTCGTGATAATGTGGTACAACACGCCGAACTGCGCCGGATGACGGTGATCGAATATAGCTCTGATCATCCTCAAGCCGATGAATACCGCGCCTTAGCGAAGAAAATCGACGAAAATACCAAACTCACCATTCCTACCCCCTTATCGATGGATGAGTTAGAAGAATTACTGGTCGAGTTTGGTATTCTGGGCGACGACAAAGAATACGAGCATCTCGTTGGCAAAACAGCCAAAGAAGTTGCAGCCGTCTAACAGCAAGCAACAGGAAACAGGAAACAGGAAACTTTGGATTAGCCGTTTCTATCTCCCTCCTATCTCCTCCTGTTTCCTACCTCCTAGTTTCGACAGGTATTACAAAAGTGAGCTTGTCGAACTGCTCAACTACCGCACAGCAATTTATTCTCTACTCCCTAATACTGAAATCCTATGACACCTCCAGAAACCATTACCTATCCAGAAACCGCCACTGAAGTCACAACTGAGGCAACGGTTGATGTAGAGACGGGCCATGGCACGTCTGTACCAGTTGATACAAAAGCACTGATTCAAGAAGTCCTAGATTCCTATCCCGAAAAAAGCCGTAAAAAACGGGAAAAACACCTCAATGTCTATGAAGAAGGTAAATCGGATTGTGGTGTGAAGTCCAATATTAAATCTCTTCCCGGTGTGATGACCACTAGAGGCTGCGCCTACGCCGGATCGAAAGGGGTGGTCTGGGGGCCGATCAAAGACATGATTCATATTAGTCATGGCCCCGTTGGTTGCGGTTATTACTCTTGGTCAGGTCGTCGCAACTACTACATCGGGACAACGGGTATCGACACCTTTGGCACGATGCAATTCACCTCAGATTTCCAAGAACGGGATATCGTTTTTGGGGGTGATAAAAAACTTTCTAAGCTGATTGATGAACTTGAAGAACTGTTTCCCTTAAATCGGGGGATTAGTATTCAATCTGAATGCCCCATCGGGTTAATTGGGGATGATATTGAGGCCGTCGCCCGGAAGAAATCGAAAGATACTGGTAAAACCGTTGTTCCGGTACGGTGTGAAGGATTCCGGGGTGTATCTCAATCCCTCGGACACCACATCGCCAACGACACCATCCGTGACTGGGTATTCCCGAAAGCCGATAAAGCCCAAAAAGACGGCACACTCGCCTTTGAACCTGGCCCTTATGATGTGGCAATTATTGGGGACTATAACATCGGGGGTGATGCTTGGTCGAGCCGGATTTTATTAGAAGAAATTGGCTTGCGGGTTGTAGCTCAGTGGTCTGGAGATGGCACACTGCAAGAAATGATGCTCACCCCTCAAGTGAAGCTGAATCTGATTCACTGCTATCGGTCAATGAACTATATCAGCCGTCACATGGAGGAAGCTTACGGAATCCCCTGGTTAGAATATAACTTCTTTGGCCCTACGGAAATTGCTGCCTCCTTACGAGCCATTGCCGCTAAATTTGACGAAACTATCCAAGCGAAAGCGGAAGAAGTCATTGCCCGTTATCAAGCCCAAGCGGATGCCATTATTGAGAAATTCGGCCCCCGTCTGCAAGGGAAGAAAGTGGCTCTGATGGTCGGAGGCTTGCGTCCTCGCCACGTTGTTCCTGCCTTCAAAGATCTGGGGATGGAAATCATCTCTACGGGTTATGAGTTTGGTCATAATGACGACTACAAACGCACCACCCACTATGTCGAAGGTGGCACACTGATCTATGACGACGTAACGGGTTATGAATTTGAGGAATTTGTCAAAGCCTTAAAACCTGACCTCGTAGCCTCTGGAATTAAAGAAAAATATGTCTTCCAGAAAATGGCACTGCCTTTCCGTCAAATGCACTCCTGGGATTACTCTGGCCCCTATCACGGTTATGATGGTTTCGCCATCTTCGCCCGTGACATGGACTTAGCCCTGAATAGCCCCACCTGGGATTTAGTCAAAGCGCCTTGGAAGAAATAAAAGTGGAACAGGCATCTTGCCTGTCACTAGATAAGTTAATAGAAATAACAGGCGAGACGCCTGTTCCACCTCAACAATTAGTGGAGAAAGACAATGGCTCAGAATGTAGAGAATATTAAAGATCACGCAACACTGTTCCAAGAACAAGAATATCAGGAACTTTTCACCAATAAGAAAGAATTTGAAGGCGGACACGACCCGGATGAAGTCGCCCGGATTGCTGAGTGGACGAAATCTTGGGAATATCGGGATAAAAACTTTGCCCGTGAAGCCTTAACTGTTAACCCCGCGAAAGCTTGCCAACCGTTAGGTGCGATTTTAGCCGCCGTAGGTTTTGAGTCTACCCTGCCCTTTGTTCATGGTTCTCAAGGGTGTGTGGCTTACTTCCGCAGCCACTTCACTCGCCACTTTAAAGAACCCTTCTCGGCGGTTTCCTCTTCCATGACTGAAGATGCTGCGGTGTTTGGTGGACTCAACAACATGATTGATGGGTTGGCGAACGCCTACGCCCTGTATAAACCGAAAATGATTGCCCTCTGTACCACTTGTATGGCTGAGGTCATTGGGGATGACTTAGGGGCGTTTATTTCCAACTCCAAGGAAGCGGGTTCTGTTCCTAAAGACTTCCCGGTTCCTTATGCCCATACTCCTAGCTTTGTCGGTTCCCATATCACGGGTTACGACAACATGATGAAAGGGATTCTGACTAACTTAACCGCAGGTCAGAAGAAAGAAACCACCAATGGCAAAGTTAACTTAATCCCTGGTTTTGAAACCTATATTGGCAACCTGCGGGAAGTTAAACGGATGGCGTCTTTAATGGGGGCAAACTATACCCTGTTGGGAGATAACTCCGATTATCTCGACTCACCCAATGATGGGGAATATCGGATGTATCAAGGGGGAACTAAATTAGACGATGCGGCTGATGCTATTAATGCAGAAGCAACGATCGCCTTACAAGCTTATTCCACCTCAAAAACACGGGATTATATTACTAAAGAATGGGGACAAAAAACCTCTGTTTCCCGTCCTGTTGGAATTCGGGGAACTGATGAATTCTTGATGGCTTTATCTGAACTGACGGGTAATCCTATCCCCCAAGAATTGGAACTTGAACGGGGACGGGCAGTAGACGCGATTACTGATTCTCAATCTTGGATTCATGGTAAACGCATTGCCCTATATGGTGATCCCGATTTAGTTTATGGTTTAGTGAGTTTCTTGTTAGAGTTAGGGGCTGAACCAGTACATATTGTGGTTAGCAACAGCAACCCAGAATTTGAAGCTGAGTTAAAAGCGTTGTTAGATTCTAGTCCCTACGGTAAAGAAGCGACGATCTGGGGAGGTAAAGATTTATGGCATATGCGATCGCTCCTCTTCACCGAACCTGTTGATTTGCTGATTGGCAACTCCTACGGGAAATATCTATGGCGTGATACTAAAACCCCCTTCGTCCGCATTGGTTATCCGATCTTTGATCGCCATCACCTCCATCGGTATGCTACTTTTGGCTACCAAGGTACGATCAACCTCTTAAATTGGATTGTCAATACCCTCCTTGACGAACTCGATCGCAACACGATTATCCCTTCCAAAACTGATATCTCTTACGACTTGATTCGTTAAGGGTTAACCCTTGACGGGTGGGGGAACCTTTGATGGGTGGGGAAACCCCACCCCTACCCGTCAACTGTCAACAGACAACAGACAACGGTTCGGTGCTATGATTACTTTCTCCCTTCATAAGAAACTGGATATCCTCTGGCCGTTGCGTCAATGGATAGATGGATTAGAAATTTGCGATCGCAACTTCGCCCACCTGATCTGTCAACTGATCCCCGGTCAATGCCCCTTTGAACGAAACATCACGTTATTACTCGGATGGACGTTACACATCCCTCCCCTGTGTAAGCTCAACCCTTTATACGATGAATTCGTTGCCCTGCGGTTCCGCGCCCTCACCTACCTCGCTGATGTTTGTGGCGAACAAGCCAGTTAAAGATTGAGGCAGGGAATCAATGAAACCTCTGCCTTTTGCAATCACAGACAACCGACAACACACCCCTGTCCTATGAAACTCACAAGCGCGAAAATTGCTGAATTGCTAACGGAAAAGGCTTGCGAACACAATCACAAAAAAGATGGCGACAAGAAGAATAAAGCGTGTAAGCAACAAGCCCAACCCGGTGCCGCCCAAGGGGGTTGTGCCTTCGATGGTGCTAGTATTGCCCTGGTTCCGATTACCGATGTGGCTCATTTAGTACATGGCCCCATTGCCTGTGCTGGGAACGCCTGGGGCAGTCGTGGCAGTTTGTCTTCCGGTTCCAAGCTTTACAAAATTGGCTTTACCACTGATTTAAGTGAGAATGATGTCATTTTTGGGGGTGAGAAAAAGCTTTATAAAGCCATTTTGGAAATTAAAAACCGTTATCAACCCGCAGCCGTTTTTGTTTATTCCACTTGTGTAACAGCCTTAATTGGTGATGACTTAGATGCGGTTTGTGAGGCGGCGAGTACAAAAGTTGGAATTCCTGTGATTCCGGTTCATTCTCCGGGTTTTGTGGGGAGTAAAAACTTAGGAAATCGGATTGGGGGAGAAACTTTATTAGACTATGTTGTCGGTACAGCCGAACCCGATTATACGACACCCTATGATATTAATTTAATCGGGGAATACAATATTGCTGGGGAAATGTGGGGCGTTCTTCCCTTATTTGAAAAGTTAGGAATTCGGGTTCTGGCTAAAATTACAGGGGATAGTCGTTACCAAGAAATCTGTACCGCCCATCGAGCCAAACTCAACGTCATGATTTGTTCTAAGGCGTTGATTAATATGGCGAGAAAAATGGAAGAAAAATATGGGATTCCCTATTTGGAAGAATCCTTTTATGGCATTGATGACATGAATCGCTGTTTGCGAAACATTGCTCAAAAAATTGGGGACGCAGACTTACAAAACCGCACCGAACAATTAATTGCTGAGGAAACAGCCAAGTTAGATGAACAACTGGCGCCTTATCGAGCTCGTTTAAAAGGAAAACGAGTCGTTCTGTACACAGGAGGGGTTAAAAGTTGGTCGATTATTTCCGCCGCTAAAGATTTAGGAATGGAAGTTGTCGCCACCAGCACGAAGAAAAGTACGGAAGAAGATAAGGCAAAAATTAAAGATTTGCTGGGCAAAGATGGCATCATGTTGGAAAAAGGAAATGCGGCTGAATTACTGAAAGTAATTGACAAAACAAAAGCAGATATGTTAATTGCAGGGGGACGAAATCAATACACTGCTTTAAAAGCCAAAATTCCCTTTTTAGATATTAACCAAGAACGCCATCATCCCTATTCCGGTTATGTGGGAATGGTGGAAATGGCAAGGGAATTAGACGAAGCTTTATATAGCCCCATTTGGGAACAAATTCGTCAACCCGCCCCTTGGGAATTACGAATTACGAATTACGAATTACGAATAGCTGATGACTGATGACTGATAACTGGTACAGACGCGCCATGGCGCGTCTCTACACTGATGACTGATAACTGATAACTGATAACTGTATTATGGCTACTGTAATTTCCCCTAAAAAACCGGTTGCGGTGAATCCGCTTAAACAATCTCAACCTTTGGGTGCAGCGTTAGCATTTTTAGGTTTAAAAGGAACAATGCCTTTGTTGCATGGTTCCCAAGGTTGTACCGCCTTTGCTAAAGTTTTGCTGGTGCGACATTTCCGAGAAGCGATTCCGTTAAGTACAACGGCAATGACGGAAGTAAGTACAATTTTAGGCGGAGAAGAAAATGTTGAAATTGCCATTTTAACGCTCTTAGAAAAGGCAAAACCAGACATTATTGGACTCTGTACAACCGGGTTAACAGAAACACGGGGGGATGATATGCAGGGCATCCTCAGAACCGTGAAACAAGAACATCCTGAATTAAAAGATTTTCCGATTGTTTTTGTTTCAACACCGGATTTTAAAGGGGCATTACAAGATGGTTATGCGGCTACAGTAGAAAGTATTATTCGGGAAATTCCGGTAGCAGGAGAAACTCAAAAAAATCAAGTCACGCTATTAGTGAGTTCTGCTTTTACACCCGGAGATGTTGAGGAAATTAAAGAAATTGTTACTGCTTTTGGATTTGATGCGATCGCTGTTCCTGACCTCTCAACATCTTTAGAGGGTCACTTATCAGATGGAGGCTATACTGCAACGACAACGGGGGGGACAACTTTAACGAATTTAAAACGGATTGGTTCCTCGAATTTTACCCTGGCTTTGGGAGAAAGTATGCGGGGGGCGGCGGAGATTTTACATCAACGTTTTGGGACTGAATATCAGGTATTTCCTCGGCTTACGGGATTAAAAGCGGTTGATGAATTTTTAATGAAATTATCTCAGTTGAGTTCATCTCCGGTTCCTGAAAAATATTGTCGTCAACGTCGCCAATTACAGGATGCCATGTTAGACACTCACTTCTATTTTGGTCGGAAGCGAGTTTGTTTAGCCCTTGAACCGGATTTACTGTATTCAACGAGTCTTTTTTTACAGGAAATGGGGGCAGAAATTCAAGCGGCAATTACCACAACTCAATCCCCGTTACTTGACAAAATTCCCGTTGAATCTGTTATAATTGGTGACTTAGAAGACCTAGAAAATTTAGCGATCGCTTCTGATTTATTAATCTCTAATTCTAATGCGAAAGGTGTGAGTGAAAAACTACACATTCCCCTTTATCGGCTAGGAATTCCCATCTTTGATCGCTTAGGAAATGGTTACTTTTCAACCGTAGGTTATCGGGGAAGTAAAGAATTTTTATTCAATTTAGGGAATCTGCTTCTGGAACAGGAAGAAAACAGCCATCATTCGTTGGGGTTTGATCCCCCCTAACCCCCCTTAATAAGGGGGGAACTGTACAGCTAAACTTCTTTAAGAAAGAAGAGAAACAGAACAATCAAAGTCCCCCTTAATAAGGGGGATTTAGGGGGATCAAGTTTAAGGTAAAAACAGAAGTTTTAGGTTAACCCTTATCGTGCTATACACAGGAGAAAATCATGAAAATTGCCTTTGCTACCAATGATTCTGTTCATATTAATGCTCATTTTGGTTGGGCAAAACAATTGGCAGTTTATGAGGTTTCCACAGAAGGATATGAATTTGTTAATACTTTAACCTTTGATGGCGACCTCAAAGAGGATGGTAATGAGGATAAATTAGTTCCTAAATTAGAAGCTTTATCGGATTGTACAATTGTTTATGTTTCTGCGATCGGAGGCAGTGCCGCAGCGCGATTAATTCGCAAAAAAGTTACACCCGTAAAAGCCAGAAGTGAAGAAGATTTAATTACCGATATCCTCAATAAATTAGTCCAAACTTTAAAGGGTAATCCTCCCCCTTGGTTGCGAAAAGCACTCCAACAAAAGGAAAAAACATTTGAGGATTTCGAGGAGGAATAATTAGACATTAAGCTTTTTTGATGGATGAAAAATAACTGTAGGGCTGGCATCCTGCCCAAAGTCCGTCAACAATTGCGCTAAAAGTAGGCACTCAAACCTGACTTCACGCGCTATCTGATCCCAGGTCAATGATCCCCCCTAACCCTGCTTATTAAGGGGGGAACAAGAAATCCAATTAACTTACAATATCCAACACAACACAGGAGAAAATAACAATGACAACAGAAACCATCATATCCATCACAAACACTCCATTTTTGAAAGAATTAGTTCGCCAAATTCGAGCTCAAGATAGTATGGGTGTTTATCGGAGTTGGTCAGATGAATTAATTCTGAAACCCTTAATCTTAACGAAAGAACAAAAACGTAAAATTTCTGTAGAAGGGGATGTGGAACCCATCACCCAATTAAGAATTACTGCGTTTTATCGAGCGATTGCAACTTTAGTAGAACAAGAAACTGGATTATTATGCCAAGTTGTGATTAACTTAAGCCATGAAGGATTCGGTTGGGCATTAGTATTTTCCGGTCATCTTTTAGTCGTTTCTAAAACCCTCAGAGATGCTCAACGTTTTGGCTATGAATCTATGGAAAAATTAGCAGCAGAAGGCGAAAAATTGACAAAATCTGCTGTTGAATTAGCGACTAAATATCGAGAAGTCACTAACGCTTGAAATCAGTGTTCAGTTATCAGTTATCAGTCATCAGTGAAGGTTGATAAGTTTTTGAAGAAAAACCCAATACAACAAACTCTTTCATGACACTTGATAACTGGTAACTGATAACTGGTAACTGATAACTGTTAACTGATAACTGGTAACTGACATGGTTCAAGCTGATTTAACCCTTGACGAATTAAAGACAAAAATTAAGCGTCTTAATAGTCAAGGTGGACAATTAAAAATGGAACTTCATGATTTAGCTGAAGGATTGCCAACGGATTTCGAGAATATTATGGAAGTTGCGGGCAGAACCTATCAACTTTATCGAGAGTTAGACAATCTCAAAAAGCAGCTAAAAGCACGGGAATCTCAATAGAAAATCTTTCACCCCCACCCTAATCATGACCCAAGCCTTATCTGACTTTAAAAAGTTAATGGATGCAGAAGAATATTTCCAATTCTTCCAACTCCCCTTTGACGAGCAAATTGTCAATGTTAACCGTCTTCATATCTTGAAGAAATTCTCTCAATTAGTGGCTAAAATTGATGCAGCTTTTCCCGATATCGAACCTGAAGAAAAACTCAATCAGTATCGTGAAGCATTGCAACAAGCCTACAGCGTATTTTTAACTTCAACCGCAGTGGAGCAAAAACTCTTCAAGGTTTTCAACGAAAAGCCAAAAAATGTAGTTTTACTCTCAGAAATTGAGTCAGATTAAGGAGGATTGAAATGTTCAGCCTAACACCCACTGAGTTAGAACGTTATCAACGCCAAATCATGCTTCCCGGTTTTGGGGAAGAAGCCCAAAATAAACTTCGTACCAGCACTGTTTTAGTGACAGGTGTGGGAGGGTTAGGAGGAACAGCAGCCCTTTATTTAGCAGTTGCAGGAATTGGACGGTTAATATTAGTTAGAGGTGGTAATTTACGCCGAGATGATATGAACCGCCAAGTTTTGATGACAGAAGATTGGGTGGGGAAACCTCGAATTGAGAAAGCGAAAGAAACCCTGACTGCAATTAACCCGGATGTGGAAATTGAGGCTATTCCTGAATATGTAACAGCATCTAATGTTGATTCGTTAGTGTTACAAGCTGATATCACCTTAGACTGTGCCCATAACTTTGTAGAACGGGATTTATTAAATGCAGCTTGTGTCCGTTGGCAAAAGCCTATGGTGGAAGCAGCCATGAACGGGATGGAAGCATATTTAACAACAATTATTCCCGGTAAAACCCCTTGCTTATCTTGTTTATTTCCTGAAAAACCGGAATGGGATAAACGGGGTTTTGGGGTGTTAGGTGCGGTTTCTGGAACCCTTGCTTGTTTAACTGCATTAGAAGCAATTAAGGTGATTACAGGGCTTGGACAACCCTTATTTTCTCACCTGTTAATGATGGATTTAGGGACTTTGAATTTCTCTAAACTTCACACCTATCATGATCGCCATTGTCCGGTTTGTGGCACACAAAAATAGTTGATCTATTGATTCAATTTAGGAGGTTTGACCATGATTAATTTAACGGAAAAAGCGGCTTTTAGGCTTCGGGCTTTTCTAAGAGCAAAAGGATCTTCAGATGAAGCGGCTACTCCTAGAGGCGTAAGGCTTTCTGTTGCCGATGGAGGATGTAGCGGTTATGAATATAAAATGGATATTACCAGTCAACCTCACTCTGATGATGTGGTAATTGAACAGGATTCTGTACTATTTTATATTGACCTGAAGAGTGCCCCTTTATTAGAAGGATTAGAGATTGATTTCATTGATGGTTTAATGGAGTCTGGATTTAAGTTTTCTAATCCGAATGCTTCGGATAGTTGTGGCTGTGGCAAATCTTTCAAAGCTGGGGATTGTACCCCTGCTGCGGTTCCTTGCAGTTAATTTTTTGGTACTTCTACATACATTATAAGGTGTAAAAACATGGGAACAACTTATCAAGTTCGCTTACAAAGCAAAAAGTATGGATTGGATACTGTGATTGATGTCGATGAGGATACTTATATTCTTAAAGCCGCTGAGGAGAACGGAATAGAATTACCTTTCTCTTGTTCTGCGGGTTCCTGTTCGAGTTGTGTGGGAAAAGTCATTGAAGGGGAAATTGATCAATCTGAACAAAATTTTCTGGATGATGAACAAATAGAAAAAGGATTTGTTCTCCTTTGTGTTGCATATCCTCGTTCAAATTGTACCATTCGTACCCATCAGGAAGCGTATTTAGTCTAAGTTTGTAGGGGTTGGGTTGCCCAACCCTCTAGGGGATCTGGGTTAGAAAACTCAACCCCTACAATCTCAAATTACTCTCAATCTCTAACTTCCCATGATTAGTCAAGAGCTAATTACCCAAGAATTTATTCAAGTTGTGAAGCGTGAATATCCTAACACCGGACAACTTTTGGATAACTGTTATGTTAAAGTTCTCGATTTTTCAGTGAAACGGCTAGAAAAACGATTCTACTACGTTGCAGTTTATTGCCCTAAAACTTTAATTTCAGAATTGCGATCGCAATCCCATTTGTTCAAAGAAATTGCTGAAAATATGGGATTGATGGATGTTGTTTTTATTAAATCTAATAACCTACTCCGAGATCCTCTTTCTAAAATTAAACAAGATTATCCTCGATTATGGTTAGAACTCCATTCAGTTATCTCCCCTTTCTAAAGTCCGTTGAAAAGCCCCCGTTTTCAGGGAGCTTTGAGGACTATTTGAAGTCTTGACCTTTATTCAATACCCACCATCACGTCAGTTGATTTGATAACGGCATAAACTTCTGTTCCATCTGTAAGCCCTAAACTTTCAGCCGAGGATTTTGTAATAATAGAGACGATTTCGACTCCCGGTGAAATCTCAATTACAACTTCCGTATTCACTGCCCCGACTGTCAATTGTTTGACAGTTCCCTTGAGAGAATTACGAGCACTAATTTTCATGGGTATAGCCTCTTGAGTCTAAATATTGTATTAATCTGAAGTAAGTGTTCAACAGTAAATTTAATGTCCTTATGTTAAAGTTTCGTGCTCCTATCTGGATACTAGCTTTTAGGACTTTTCGTTTATTGATGATGATCTCTTACTCGATTATTATTCTACAATAACACCTGATTTTTGCCAATCTATATATTTTTTATTTAAAAGGTATTTTTTAAATAAAAACACAAACAAAATATAAAATTGTATTGGTTTATACATCTTTTGATTAAAATCAATATACTATAATCAATTGTAGAATTAAAAACGGCTCTCAAAATCTCAGTTTTTATTCTTCAAATCCAGCAGTTTCTAATATTTTACTAAAATGAAAAAAAGACGGCTTGTAACGTTTCTAGCCACAATTTTAATGACGTTAATCCTAACGATGGGGATTCGGGTCATTAACCAAACGCCTCTGTTAGCTCAAACGAACTCTAGCTTACTCGTATCGGCGGCGGCTAGTTTAAAAGAAGCCCTAGAAGAAATTAAGCCCGCGTATCAGCAAATTCACTCCAAGGTTGCTGTTAACTATAATTTTGGGGCTTCGGGAACATTGCAACAACAAATTGAAAATGGTGCCCCTGCGGATATCTTTTTCTCAGCCGCTAAAAAACAGATGGATGCTTTACAGGAAAAAAATCTGATTATTCCCGAAACTCGGCGTAATGTTTTGACCAACAACCTCGTTTTAATTGTTCCCAAAAATTCCACAGGTATTACCAGTTTTAGAAATTTAACCGATGCTAAAATTAAGCGAATTGCTGTAGGTGAACCGAGAAGCGTACCCGCCGGACAATATGCTGAAGAAGTGTTTAAAAATTTAGGGATTTTAGACGCGATTAAACCTAAACTGGTTTTAGGCAATAATGTGCGAAATGTTTTGGCGGCGGTAGAAAGCGGGAATGCTGATGCCGGGGTTGTTTATACAACGGATGCTAAACTTTCAAATCAGGTTAAAATTGTAGCAACTGCACCCGCCAATCTCCATTCCCCAATTGTTTATCCAGTTGCAGTTTTAAAAAGCAGTAAAGATCCAGCCTCGGCTAAAGAATATGTGCAGTTTTTAGCAAGCGATCGCGGCATGAAAATCTTTCAAAAATACGGATTTAGCAAAGCTAGTTAAAGTGATTTACCTAAACCCATGTCTTTAGATCTTTCTCCCCTCTGGATTTCCCTTAAAACCGCTTCAATTGCTACGGTCATTACCTTTTTTTTAGGCATCCTGGCTGCTTATTGGATGTTGAACTATCGGGGAAAAGGGAAATCAATTATTGAGGGGGTTTTTATTGCCCCTTTAATTTTACCGCCTACCGTTGTGGGTTTTTTATTACTATTATTCTGTGGTAAAAATGGCCCCCTCGGACAACTATTATCGCCCTTTAATATCAACTTGGTTTTTACTTGGTACGCCGCCGTAATTGCCGCAACGGTTGTGGCGTTTCCCTTAATGTACAAAACCGCATTAGGGGCATTTAAACAAATTGATCGCACCCTTTTACAAGTTGCTAGAACATTAGGTGGTTCTGAAATTACTATTTTTTGGCGAATTGCTTTACCGTTAGCTTTACCCGGTATTCTAGCTGCAACCATTTTGGCATTTTGTCGAGCATTAGGAGAATTTGGCGCCACCTTAATGATTGCGGGGAATATTCCAGGGGAAACCCAAACGATTCCGATGGCGATTTATTTCGCAGTGGAAGCAGGGGCGATGAAAGAAGCTTGGATTTGGGTTTTAGTGATTCTCACCGTTTCTTTCTCAGCCATTACGGTTGTTAACCTGTGGGAAAATGGAATCAAAAAGAAAGGGATAGAGCCCTATTCTAACCCATCTTTCCAAAGGTCGGATTTCAGATCAGAGCTTGATCACGGATTTATGATCTCTTCCCTGATTTCTGATTCCTCAATACCTCCCTATTTATCGATTAATATTCAGAAGAAATTACCGGGTTTTGAGTTAGAAGTTGCTTTTAATAGTGATGATCGTCCTTTAGGATTGTTGGGGGGATCGGGTGCAGGAAAAAGCATGGTTTTGCGGTGTATTGCGGGGATAGAAACACCGGATCGAGGTCAAATTATTTTGAATGGACGGGTTTTATTTGATTCTGAAAACAAAATTAATGTACCTCCCTGTGAGCGCCGGGTGGGTTTTTTATTTCAAAACTATGCTTTATTTCCCCATTGGACAGTGGCTCAAAATATTGCCTTTGGCTTACCCAAAGGAATGTCTAAAAATCAAATTCGGGCTGCTGTTGGAACCTTGTTAGCTCAGGTTCATTTAGAAGAATTGGGGAATCGTTATCCTCGACAACTATCGGGGGGTCAACAACAGCGAGTTGCATTAGCCAGAGCTTTAGCGAGTCAACCCGAAATATTATTATTAGATGAACCGTTTTCTGCCCTAGATACCTATTTACGAAGTCAACTCGAACATCAATTAATTTCTCTGTTATCTTTTTATCGAGGAGTTACATTATTTGTTACTCATAATTTAGAGGAGGCTTATCGAGTTTGTGAGAATCTTTTAGTCATGGATCAGGGAAAAGCGATCGCTTTTGATGTTAAACAAAACATTTTTGAGCATCCTCCTAATTTCCGCACGGCTCAACTCACTGAATGTAAAAACTTTTCTCGAGCAATTAGCCACAATTCTCAAACGGTAGAAGCGTTAGATTGGGGGTGTAGGTTACGAGTAATTGAACCCATTCAAGAACCTCTAGCTTATGTGGGAATTCGTGCCCATCAATTAAGCTTTCCTACAGATCCAAGTTCAGACAATACTTTTCCCTGCTGGCTGGCTAATACCAATGAAACTCAACATCGGATCACGTTATATCTTAAGTTAGCTTCTCCACCTGAAAATTTGGAAGATTATCATTTACAAGCCGAAGTTTTTAAAGAAAAATGGGCAACTTTAAAAGATCGTCCTCTCCCTTGGTTGGTGCAGTTACATTCTTTACGGTTATTTTTAATGTCGGAATAAATCAGTCTAATCTCTAACAAGGGGTTAAAAGAAGGTAAAGATTTTATTCCTAAAATTCTCTGATAAAATATTAAGATTTAGTTAGGGGTATATCTGCGGATATGCCTCTACGTTTAATTGAATTTACTTCAGTATTTTTCCAATTTTTTATTTTAGTAAAATAAGGGAGATTTATGAAAATAATTGAAATTCTATTGTTTTTATTGATTGATGCTTTTTTAATGATTATTTCACAATTTAAGGCTTGTTTCTTAGGGGTTTTAATGATACTCTATTTCTAAGGTTAAAGTGTTGCCTTAAATGCTTGACATAATTTTTTATCTGAAAGAAAAATTGACTTTTTTTCAACCTTGCTATTAATATCAAGCTTCCTCAGTATTTCAGAAAAAATGATCCAATCAGACTTAAGAAATAATTCCAATCCAAGGGTAGTTGGATGGGGATTATTGTGAGATTCCTCATCAATCTGATTGAATCGAAGTCAAGTTTGTTCTCAAATTGAGAACCGTTTATTGCAGCTACTCATAACTCCTAAATTTGGCTTAGAACAACCCAAGGAGGAAATTATGAAAGCCAAGGATATTATGACACAAGAAGTCGCCATAATTCGAGGTTCTGCAACGGTAGCCGAAGCTGTTCGACTGATGCGCTTAAAAGAAGTTCGGGCACTGATTGTTGAAGCTCGTCATCCAGAAGATGCCTATGGCATTGTCACGGAAACGGATATTATTGCTAAAGTCGTGGCTTACGGAAAAGACCCCAAACAGGTGCGAGTTTACGAAATTATGAGTAAACCTTGTATTGTGGTCAATCCTGATCTGAATCTGGAATATGTAGCCCGCTTATTTGCCAATACAGGGGTTTGGCGAGCTCCGGTTATTCAAGGGGAATTATTGGGGATTATTTCAGTCACCGATATTTTAATGCAAGGTGATTTCCTAGAAAATCCTAAATTAGTCTATCTCCAACAAAAGCTTCAGGAAGCCATCTCGAATGCTCGTTCTATTTCCGCCACCTCTGGTGATGATTCTAAAGCTGCGGCTGAAGCGTGGGAGTTGGTGGATGAAATTGAAGCCGAAGCGGGTTTTTATGGAGCTTTAAAAGCAGACAAAACCGCTAAGGAACTCTTTTTTGAACGGGAATCTCAGCCGGTTTCTATCAGCTAAACAATCGGGGTCAATGAGATAACCTGAATCCATGTCCAGCCATTGAGATTCGGTGATGTCATGTTAGGGCTAGATTTTTCTGGCTTCTTCCTCTAACCCCCTCTTTTTGTTTGAATAGTGATCGCACTCCAGTTATTTTGGTTCATAAATCAGTGCGATCACTCAATTCAATATTCTTTAACGTTATGTGCTTGCTATATAATCATTATCAACTATTTCTCTCCTTATGCCTGTTTAAGTCCCGCTAGTAAAATTTCGCAGGTTTCACCGTTATATCCTCGTTTCGGTTCCACAAAAACTTGATCACCCGCTTGAAGTTGTAGTTTGGTAAACTGTTCTTTACTTAAATGGGCAACAATTGGACGCTCATCAGCTAAGATTAAATCCACTTGAATATCCCATCCTAAATGAGTTACCCGTTTGACTAAAGCTGGAGACCTCAAATCTAAGTGATTGGTGATGTGAAGTTCAAGATCATGGGGACGAATAAAAATATTAGAAGTAGTAGGAGCCACTAAACCCAAATCTTGGAAAAGTGCAGCATGACTGGGTAATACATTAACAGTTCCGATAAATTGCATCACAAAAGGTGTCGCCGGTTGATCATAAATTTCTGAAGGGGTTCCCACCTGTTCTATTTTGCCTTGATTCATGACAACAATTTCATCGGCTACCGCCATTGCTTCTTCTTGGTCATGGGTGACAAAAACGCTTGTGACATGAACTTCATCATGTAATTGTCGTAACCAACTCCGCAATTCTAAGCGCACTTTAGCATCTAACGCCCCAAAGGGTTCATCGAGTAATAAAACCTGGGGTTGAACTGCTAAAGCACGCGCTAAAGCCACCCGTTGACGTTGACCCCCAGACAGTTGAGATGGATAACGATTTCCTAATCCTTTTAACTGAATTAATTCGAGTAATTCTTCAACTCTAGCTTTAATTTTGGGTCGAGGATATTTACGAATTTCTAAACCAAAGGCAATATTTTGGCGAACCGTCAGATGCTTAAACAGGGCATAATGTTGGAATACAAATCCAATATTTCGCCGTCGAACATCTAAATGAGTGGTATCTTGACCATTAATAATAATTTGTCCGCTATCAGGGGATTCTAAACCAGCGATCGCTCTTAATAAGGTTGATTTTCCCGAACCTGATGGCCCTAATAAAGCCACTAATTTTCCTTCTTTAACTTCCAAGTTAATCTTATCTAAGGCTTGAAAATTACCGAATAATTTAGAAACATTTTTAACCAGAATACTCATAATACCTCTAAAGTTAATTGAAAAACAACAAGTTTCAAAAAAAGCTTAATGATGATTGGTTTTGCGTTCTAAAATTTCTTTCAAAACTAAAGTCACTAACGCCAGTAACGCTAAAATAGTAGCGGCACCAAAAGCGGCTTCAGTTTGATAATTTTTGTAGGCTTGTTCCACAAAGGTTGGTAAGGTTAAAGTTCGACCTGCAATTAATCCAGAAACAACAGCGACGGCTCCAAATTCACCCATAGCTCTCGCATTAGTTAATAGAACACCATAGAGTAAACCCCATTTAATATTAGGAAGGGTTACACGCCAGAAGATTTGAAAATCTTGAGCCCCTAAAGTGCGGGCGGCTTCTTCCTGTTCTGAACCCACTTCTTCTAAAACCGGAATCACTTCTCTGGCGACAAAAGGTAAAGAAACAAATAGCGTTGCAAGTACCATTCCGGGGAGGGAAAATAATACTTTAATATCAGCATTTTGTAACGCTGCACCAAACCAACCATTGCGACCATATAACAACACAATCATTAACCCGGCTACCACGGGAGAAATGGCAAAGGGTAGGTCAATAATACTGATTAATAAGGTACGACCCGGAAATTGATTTCGAGCAATTACCCAAGCGGCACAGAGCCCAAATAAAGTATTAAGGGGAACCACAATCAATGCAATAATTAAAGTCAGTTGCATTGCGCTTTGAAAATCGCGGGTATTGATGGCGGTGATAAACTCTTGGGTTCCTTTATGAAAGGCTTCATAAAAAACAGCTATGGCGGGAATAAATAAAATTAAACCCAGATAAAGTAATGCAATGCCAATTAACAGCCATTGAACCCAAGGGAGAGGTTGAGAACTATCAGGTTTAATTGATGAACGGGATAACATAAAGAGTAAACCATCAATGAATATTAGACAAGAAGCATCAGGGAAAAAATCTTAACTTTTGAGAGAATAACGACGTCCCCACTGTTGCAGTGTATTAATTAACACTAATAAGAACAATGAAATGATCAATAAAACTGCACCAACGACGGTTGCACCGACATAATCATATTGTTCTAAGCGTTGAAAGACTAAAATAGGGGCAATTAAATCTTTAAAGGGAATACTCGAAGAAATAATCACCACTGACCCGTATTCTCCCACCGCACGGGAAAACCCAAGGGCAATTCCAGTTAAAATAGGAGGCATTAAGGGGGGGAGTAAAACTCTTAAAAAGGTTTGAAATTGAGATGCGCCTAATGACCATGCTGCTTCCTCTGTTTCCTGTTCCATTTCTTGTAAAACAGGTTGTAAAGTTCGCACCACGAAAGGCAACGAAATAAACAACATGGCAACGAAAACCCCTAAACGGGTGAAGGCTATTTTAATGCCAAAGGGGGCAAAAAATTGTCCGATCCAACCTTTATCGCTATAAACCGTTGCTAAGACTAAACCCGCAACGGAAGTGGGTAAAGCAAAGGGTAAATCAACAGTCGCATCGATTAATTTTTTCCCTGGAAATTGATAACGAACTAACACCCAAGCGATTAAAGTCCCCATCAGTCCATTCATTGCCCCTGCGGCTAATGCTGTTACAAAACTAACGTTATAAGCCGAAAGAGCAACGGGACTAAAGGCAATCTTCCAAAATTCCTGGGGAGATACCATTAGGGATTGTCTAATTAATGCTGTAAAGGGCAGAATTAACATGACAATCAAATAGAAAAAGGTAAAAACCCAAGGAAAAGAAAACCGCCTCCAAAGTTTTTTTAAGGCGTTATTGAAAGCGGGTTTTTGAGTGTTAAACTGGGCTACAGGAATCCTCATAAATACTTAATACTCTACAAATACTTGACGATTTACCAGCCATCTACTTCTGCTTTTGAGTCTTGCCAAACTTCGACATCCAGATCTGAAAGATAAATCATGGCACTATCGATTTGTTGGGGGGTTCCTTTTAGAAGTAAATCAAACCAACCATCTTCCCGCGCATTCTGACCTAAAATAGCCCCCCTAATATTCACTTCTAAACCGTAATTAGAAGCTAGACGAGAAATCACGGGTTCTTGATGGTATTCTTTAGGAATTCTGACTCGAATTCGAGAAATAAATTGATACTTTTCTCTGGCAGTGAACACAGATAAATTAGTATCATCCGGCTCGAATTTTGTTGAATTTAAAGACATTTTATTTTCCTTAAATCAAGAAATAAAAAGTGATGTAGGGGAGCAAAATCGTGCTATTTTCTATTTAGATTGAGCGATTTTAGCTTGCATTTGATCAAAAAATGCCCCATCCGCAAAAAATTGAGTATCTACCTGTTTCCAGCCCCCTAAATCTTTAACAGTAAACAGTTTTTCAACTTTAGGAAATTGGCTGGCAAATTCCGCTTCAACCGTTGGTTCAACGGGTCGAAATCCGACTTTCGCAAACTCTCGTTGTGCTTCAGGTGTAAATAAGAATTTGGTAAAGGCTTCTGCCACTTGACGGGTTCCATGTTTGTCTACATTGGCATCAACAACAGCCACAGGATTATCAATCGAAATGTTATAATCCGTCGGCACGATATAAGGTTGTTTATCTCCTTTTTGAGACGCTAAAATTACTTCATTTTCATAATTAATTAAGACATTTCCTTGACCTTGTTTGTAGAACACATCACTGGCTTCACGAGCGTCTTTCGGAAGCACAGGAACGCGACTAAACACAGTTTCAACAAAGCTTTGAGCTTCTGATTCCGTTCCTCCGGCTTGGGTAATGCTCCCCCACAAAGCCAGAACATTCCACTTCGCTCCCCCAGAGGTTTTGGGATTAGCAGTAATCACTTGAATATCATCACGGGTTAAATCAGACCATCCCTTGACACCGGAATTGGCATCCCGCAGTACCAAGGCGGCAACGGATTTATGCACGATAGAGTCATTGGGGAGTTCCTGTTCCCAACCCGGTTGGATGAGTCCAGCTTTCTCAATTTTGGCGGTATCTCCAGCTAAAGCTAAAGCCACCACATCGGCATCGAGGCCATCAATTACGGCACGGGTTTGGGAGCCAGAACCGCCATAACTTTGTTCAAACTCTACGGTCTGTCCCGTTTGGGCTTTCCACTGTTCTACGAACTTGGGAATGATGTTTTCATAGGCCGTTTTGGTGACGGCGTAGGATACGAGGGTGAGTTTAATCGGTTTGTCCGATGGAGCTTGGGGTGTTGCTGGATTATTGGCGGTGTTAGGTGAAGAGCAAGCCACCATCATCGTGTTGAGGGCTAGTCCGGTGACGACACAACCAAAGAATTTAGCAGAGGAACGGATTCGCATGATCAAACTCCTGAGATTAGGCTGGAATTCATTTACACAACCTTTCATTTTTAATTGTGGTTCAATCTTATCTTACTTTAAATTTAATTTCAATACATTTGCGATTCAAAATTTGAGGAGTTGCGTTTGCAATCAAATGCCTTTGCCATGTCAAGATAGAGAGTAGGTTGATCCAGTGGTGCAAGCGGAGTGTTCAACCCCGAAATATTGTGGAAGAAACTGCACACCCAGCATTGCTACCCCTAGGCCAGATATAGGTGATCAATCCGGTGAAGTCGCAGTAGGAAAGGACAATATGGCAGCACAAGCACCTTCAGCAGCAGCAATCGAGTTAGCAAAACTTTTGATTGAGAGTAACTACCTCTTCAAAGACTTAGAGATTAACTGGTTGGCTCAATATCTTCCTCCAGACCTCACGGTAGAAAAGCTTTATTCCAACCGTCCTGTGTATACGGCTTTTCGTCCTCATATTTTTTTAGATGTTCTCTACATTATTATTAGTGGCGGGCCAATTATTATCCGCAGTACCCCCCTAGACCGGATTATCACCATTAGCTATCCGGGGGGATGTTTCGGGATGAGAAATCTCCCGTTT
Organism: Planktothrix sp. FACHB-1365; assembly: GCF_014697575.1. Taxonomy (GTDB): domain Bacteria; phylum Cyanobacteriota; class Cyanobacteriia; order Cyanobacteriales; family Microcoleaceae; genus Planktothrix. The sequence goes on from NZ_JACJSC010000026.1 coordinate 63,611, forward strand.
AGTTTTGGTCAGATGAGTCGAGCGTTTCCCAGTTTAGTAGAAGCGTACAAAACCACCGATGTGATTAAGCTTCCCCTCGATACCCTCAAAGCCATTTATGAAAATAGCGAAGTCGTGCGGGAGCGTTATGATAAATTCTTTGAACTGCGGGAAAAATTTCAGTATCATTTACTCAATTGCAGTTCCTACCCGCCTCAAGCCGTTGCTGCCTTATTAAGAGCCTTAGTTTATCAAGAACGCAGTTTAGGAAATCAACCTCATTCTGATGGGGTTTATACGTTTGATTTACCCATTGATGTGATTGCCCGTTCCTGTCAATTAAACCACCGCACCGTTGAACAAGTCCTCAAAGGAATGCAAAAAGTGAAATTAATTGAAGCGGCTAAATCTCATGATGCTTCAGAAGACACCATTCGAGTCATTGACCCCGAAGGACTCAAAGAAACTTATAGTACGACCCGTGATAAAGTCTCCTGGTGGCCGTTGAAGTAATTTTAAAAGTTCGGTTCCTTAACATTTAACCGTCAACGGTTAACTTCAACAAAATAGTTGTACAGCGATTGATGAGTGATAGTATCATTGAGATGCTTGAACCGTTACCCCAAAAGAGGTTTAGCTATGTCACCCCAAGATCAAAACCGACGGGAACTTGCGAAAAGCGGTGATCCTAAAGCGATCGCAGACGCAATTAACCATTCCTTGAAAGCCAAAGGCATCAATGCCGATGTCATGCGAGATGACGGCTATCTCCATGTCATGCTCGAAGGCGATCAAGTTCCTAACCATCAAAAAGAGTTAGTGAACTTTGTCCGCAATGGCATGGATCGCCTCGGCGTTGAAACAATTTACACAATTAAAGTGTATGGACGTCAATTTGGAGATGATTTACCGTTTTGGGAAGAAGAAATTGTTCTCAGAACCCCACCCCCTCCCTCTATTCATTCAGTGGCTGATGTCCATTTAGATGAATCTTCTGTTCCCTTAGTGGATGACGAAGATGTAGACGATGATTATGAGATTGATGACGAAATTATCGACGATAACGATATTGTTGATGAGGAGGATTACCTGCCTCCAGGGAATCGTAATCCAGTATCAGATTATAATCCTGAAGAGGATGATGATCCTGATGATGATGATGATCAGGAGCAAACGACGCGAGAGGTGGAACCCAATCAGCCAAAAAGTAAGGTTTTGCTGTTGGCTTTGTTGGGTGGGTTCGGACTTTTAGCGATCTTAGCCGGATTACATTTGACTGGAATTTTCCGCTTACCCTTCCTTCCGTCCGCTTCTTCCCCGTCTTCGGAGTCTGCACCTTCTAACACATCTTCTGCACCCACTCCATCGGCTTCCCCAAAACCAGGTGCACCTCCAGCAACGCCGGCTGATCCGTTTGCAGAAGCAGTTAAAACAGCGACTAATGCAGCGAATTTAGCACAAACAGCCCAAACTAAAGCGGATTGGACAAAAGTAGCAACGGCATGGCAACAAGCCAGTGAATTGATGAAGAAAGTTCCCCAATCTCATCCGAAGTTTAAGGTTGCTGAAGATAGAGCCGTTGTATACGCAAATTATCAAAAAGTGGCACAACAAAAAGCTGCCGTTGCTCCGAATTAAAATACAGTTTACAGTTTCTAGTTGAACTGTATTTTAATTCAGATATGCAATTAGAATCTCTGTTGAGACTCAACCGTGTGATTCGGGTGATTGGGTTTGATGATGCCCCTTTTCAACGGGGAATTGATCAAACTGTTTATATTGCCGGAGTTGTTTGTGGAGGAACTCGCTTTGAAGGCATGGTTTGGGGACAAGTTAAACAAGATGGTTGGGATGCAACGGATCAAATTTGTCAGCTATTAATTAATAAAAAATTTTTACCTCAATTACATTTAGTTTTAATTGATGGGATTGGATTTGGCGGATTCAATTTAATTGATTTACCTGAATTAGCTGATCGTTTACAAAAACCCTGTGTTACTGTCATGCGACATTATCCTAATTTTAATAAAATTGAACAGGCAATTTATCATTTATCAGAACCTGAAAAACGACTCCAATATTTAAAAAAAGCTGGAACAATCTACACTTATCCCCCTTTTTTCTTTCAAGTATGCGGGGAAAATCCTGATATTATTAGGCTCGCTTTATCCCGGATAACAGATTGCGGAAATGTCCCAGAAGCATTACGATTAGCGCACCTGATTGGAGCCGCTATTATTCGGGGCCAAAGTGGTAGTCAAGCTTGATTTCTGTAGGGTTAAACCCTTAAGAAATTTTAAAGTTTCAATAAACAATTGTAAATTTTTGATAAAGTTACGATTCCTTTTGATCGCATTTTCAATGAAACCGATCCAAAAGCAAGTTAGGTAGTCAATAATACAGATATTAATCTTCTGCTATTCCCATGCTCTTTGGTCATCTACCAATGTCTGCAATCGCTTTAGAGCAAACCCTGAATCAAATCATGGCAATTACGCAACAAATTCACCGCCCCCTGGAATTAGGTGATATTTTAGACGTGACGGTCGAAGGAATTAGGGACATACTGGGATGCGATCGGGCTTTGATTTATCGTTTTTTACCCGAAGGCGATGCCGTCATAGCAGAAGAATCCGTGAGCATCGAAACCTCACCGATTATCGGACAACTGATTTACGATCCCTGTTTTCAAGCCAAATGGGTAGACCTGTATCGCCAAGGAAAAATTAGCTTCATTGAAGATACTGAAACTAAACTTCTTGAACCCTGTTATAAACAGCTTTTACAACGATTAAATATCGCGGCTAATCTTGTTGTCCCGATTCTACTCCCCCCGTCCCCTTCCTCCGTCCCCCCGTCCCCCCATCCCTATCTCTGGGGGTTGTTGATTGTTCATCAATGTCACAGTCCCCGTCACTGGAAACCCTTAGAAATTCAATTTCTGCAACAAGTGGCGATTCATTTAGCTATCGCTGTCCAATACCGAGAACTGAATCAACCTCTTGAGCAATTCCATCAATGGCAACACCAGACTCTGCAACCTTCCTCCCATACTCTCTCTACAGAAGAATGTGGCTGTTGCCATTCGGTTGATGAATCTCCGGTATCAATAGCGGATTTAAGGGGATGGGATCGACTTCAAACTCCAATCTGGATTTTTGATATTGAGAATTTACAGATGTGGTGGGCAAACAAAGCCGCCCTTCATATCTGGAATGCCACCAATCGAGAAGAATTACTTAACCGAAATTTTAAGGATGTTTCTGAAGCAACTCGCATTCGTTTAAACACTTATTTACAACAATTTCAACACGAGGAAACTATTACCGAAACCTGGACATTTTATCCTGAAGGAAAGCCGATTTCTGTTCGTTGTACTTGTTCGGGAATTAAAATTGAAACGGGTCGAATGGCAATGTTAGTGGAGGGGATAAGGGAGGTCGTGAATGAAAATACTCCTGAAACATTGCGCTCCATAGAAGTCCTGCATCATACAAGTGTGATGATTTCTCTGTATACTTTGAATGGGGTGCCCTTAATGCAAAATCCCGCCGCTTTGCGTTGCTATGGGGATACTCTACATCCCAATAGGGCTGAGGATAATGTGTTTGTTCGTCATTTTGTTGATCCCAATATTGGAGAAACGGCAAGATTAACCGCCCAATCTGGTGCAGTTTTTAGTGTTGAAACTCAAGTTTATACTTTAAATGGGATTCGTTGGCATGGGTTGGATGTGCGTTGTACTCGTGATCCAGTGACGGGTCATCAATTGCTGCTGGTGAATGAAAAAGATATTACTGAAAAACAAGTTGCCCAAATTGAATGTCAGCGTGTCGAACAGGAATTGCGCTGGAAAGAAGCGTTATTACGTTCAATGACGGATACTTCTAATTTGGCTTTTTTTGTTGTTGATAATCGCACCGATAATATTCTTTATTTTAATCATCGTTTTTGTCAAATTTGGGGGATTGAACATTTAGAAGGTCAGATGTTAGAAGGAGTGTTAAAAAATAACGATATTATTCCCCATTGTATTCCTTTAATTGCTGATGTTCCGGCTTTTGCTGAGTCTTGTAAACCCTTACAATCAGAGAATAATCGAACGGTAATAGAAGATGAAATTGCTTTTTCGGATGGACGCACAATTCGCCGTTTTTCTAGCCAAATTCGAGATCAGAGCGATCGCTATTTTGGACGATTATATATTTTTGAAGATATTAGCGATCGCATAGCCAGTGAAAAGCGTTGGCAATATGCTTTAGAAGGGAATGGAGATGGGGTATGGGATTGGCAACTTCAAACGAATGAAGTGTTTTTCTCCCGTCGGTGGAAGGAGATGTTGGGATTTGCAGAACATGAAATTGGCAACACTTTAGACGAATGGAAAAAACGAGTTCATCCTAATGATATTGAGATGGTTTTTGGCAAGATTAACCAACATTTTCAAGGAGAAACTGAACACTATATTAGTGAACATCGGGTTTTGTGTAAAGACGGAACCTATAAATGGATACTTGATCGCGGTCAAATTCTCAGCCGTAGCCCCGAAGGCTTTCCCCTACGCATGATTGGAACCCATACCGATATTACAAAACGCAAAGCGATGGAGGAAACCCTGCGAGAACGGGAAACTCATTTATCCTTAGCCTTAAAAGCCGCGAGGATGGGAACTTGGGACTGGAATATTCTCAGTAACGAGATTCTCTACTCCGAGCAACTCCGGCTGATGTTTGGTTTATCTGGCCCTTATGATCGCAGCTATGAAGCCTTTTTAGAGATACTGCATCCAGAGGATCGATCACGGGTGGATCAGTCGGTGCGGGGTGCGTTGTCAGAAACTTATGATTATCATGTCGAGTTTCGGATTATTTTAGCCGAAGGAGCCGTTCATTGGATCTGTAATAAAGGACAAATTTACTATAACGAATCCGGTCAAGCCATCCGTATGATCGGCGTAGCGATGGATATTACGGCTCAGAAACGCTCAGAAATTGACTTGCGGGAAAGCGAGGAGCGCTATCGGTCTGTGATTGCGGCTATGGGTGAGGGGGTTGTTCTCCAGCAAGCAGATGGTCAGATCGTTGCTTGTAATCAAAGCGCAGAAAGGATTTTAGGGTTAAGTTCTGATCAGATGATGGGCCGGACTTCTATTGATTCACGCTGGTGGGCGATTCAACATGATGGTACCGATTTCCCTGGAGAAAACCATCCGGCGATGGTGACGTTACGCACGGGAGAACCCCAATTTGACGTGATTATGGGTGTTCATAAACCGGATGGGGATTTGACGTGGATTTCGATTAATTCCCAACCTTTATTTCATTCCGATCAATTTCAACCTTATGCAGTTGTTACTTCTTTTTCGGATATCAGTATTCGCAAACAAGCCGAAGAAGCGTTAAAACAACAGGGTGAACGAGAACGGATGATTTATACTATCACCCAACGGATTCGGGAGTCTTTGGATTTAGATGAGATTCTACAAACAACTGTTGCTGAGGTGCGGCAGTTTTTACAAACGGATCGGGTGATTATTTATCGGTTTAATGCTGATTGGAGTGGTGTAATCGTTAAGGAGTCTGTGGGAGCGGGTTGGAAATCGATTTTGAATCTGGAAATTACAGATACCTATTTTGTGCAGAATCAGAATAAATCATTTGAACAACACACAGTTAAGGCGACTTCCGATATCTATACTGCAAACCTTGATTATTGTCATTTAGAGTTATTAGAAAAACTACAAGTTCGAGCCAAATTAGTGGTTCCGATTTTACAAAATCAGGGTTTATGGGGGTTATTGGTTGCCCATCATTGCGGTGGGTCGAGGGAATGGTATGCTTTAGAGATTGAACTTTTGAGGCAGTTAGCTGTTCAATTAGCGATCGCTATTCATCAGTCGGAACTTCATCAACAATTGCAGTTTGCTAACCAATAATTACAAAATTTGGCGATGGTGGATCAACTGACCCAAATTGCTAACCGTCGTTGTTTTGATGAGATTTTAAATCAAGAATGGCATCGTTTAATCCGAGAACAACGTCCCCTGTCTTTACTACTTTGTGATATTGATTATTTTAAACAATATAATGATACCTACGGGCACTCTCAAGGGGATATTTGTTTACAACAAGTAGCTCAAGCACTTCAGCAAGGGGTTCAGCGCTCTATTGATTTAGTGGCTCGATATGGAGGGGAAGAATTTGTAGTCATTTTACCCCATACGGATCAAGAAGGTGCGTTACAAGTGGCTGAGAAAATTCAAGAAGCAATTCAACAGTTTAATCTGCCTCATTGTGCTTCTGCTATCAGTCAACGGGTAACGATGAGTATTGGCATTTGTACTATAATTCCGACTTTAGATCGGGTTCCTTTAGATTTAATTAATGCGGCAGATGAGGCACTTTATCAAGCTAAAACCCAGGGACGAAATCGAGCCGTTAGCAATAATCTATGAAGAGGGAATTACGAATTACGAATTACGAATTACGAATTACGAATGGGTAATATTCCCTGTTCCCTGCTATATAATTATAATTTAATTAATAAAAAATAAGGAACAAGAAAATGGGAAAACTACAAGCTTTAATTTTTGATGTAGATGGAACTTTAGCGGATACGGAACGAGATGGTCATCGAATTGCTTTTAATCAAGCTTTTAATGAGGTAGGTATTCCTTGGAATTGGTCTATTGATTTATATGGTAAATTATTGGCAATTGGGGGAGGGAAAGAGCGTATTCGTTATTATATTGAACAATATGAGCCGGAGTTTTTATCAACGGAAAATTTAGATAATTTAATTATAGATTTGCATCAGTTAAAAAATCAATATTATCGAAAATTATTAGATCAAGGTTTAATTCCATTGCGTCCTGGGGTACAACGGTTAATTCAAGAAGCAAAAGAAAAGGAAATCAGGTTAGCGATCGCAACAACTAGCGCTTTACCTAATGTTTTAGCATTATTAGAAAATACAGCTATTCATCCAGACTGGTTTGAAATTATCGCGGCTGGGGATATTGTTCCTGCTAAAAAACCAGCCCCGGATATTTATTTTTATGTATTAGAAAAATTAAGATTAAATTCAGCAGATTGTCTGGTATTTGAAGATTCTCATCATGGATTTTTAGCATCAAAACAAGCTAAGTTAAAAACAATAATTACTGTCAACGATTATACAAAACATCAAGATTTTACTGATGCTGTATTAGTCGTTAATCATTTGGGTGAACCCGATCTACCGTTTACAGTATTAGCGGGGGATATTTCTAAAAAAAGTTATTTAGATTTAACATTAATTCAATCTATTTTTTAAACCTATAAAAAACGAAACCGTTTGATTTTAGCTTGTTAAAAATGTTATCAAATATAAACCGTTGTATCTGATAAGTTTGACAAAATAAAATCTTAACAAAAATTTACAATCAACACTTGATTTCCCTGACCTATGCTTTTAACCTTAATACCAAACAATAAAGTTTTACTCATTCTTTGAATATATCAAAATAGAATAAGTTAAGGAAAAGGAAAGTATGAATGCTCAGTCTGGAAAAACCCTGATTGTCGTTGATTCTGGCGTTGAAAACTATCAAAGCTTAGTTGAAACGTTACCCTCAAATGCTGAAGTGATGATTCTGGATGCGACCCAGGACGGAATTGACCAAATTACAAACGTCTTATCGCAAAAAAGCAATATTGACAGCATCCAAATCGTTTCTCATGGTGCAGACGGACTGTTGCAATTAGGAACAACAACGTTAACCTCTGAAACGCTAAATATTTATACTCAATCTTTAAGCCAATGGGGAGAAAGTCTAACCCCCAATGGAGATATTTTATTATTAGGATGTAATGTCGCTGATTCGGAAACAGGCAAAGCTTTTGTACAACAATTAAGTCAAATTACCCAAGCAGATATTGCCGCTTCCGATGACCTGACTGGTAATACAAACCTAGGCGGAGATTGGTTATTAGAATATGCAACGGGGTTAATTAATGCGCCCCTAGCTTTTCAAATTGAAGCGATGAACGCTTATCAAAGTGTATTAGCAAACTTTTCTGTCGGTAACGCTTTTGACTTAACCAATGCTTTAAATCAAGCCCGGAATAACTTTGAACCGGATGAAATTACTATAACGGCTAATATTAACGGATTTTTTAACTCGTTTAATCTCGATCTTCAGGATAACGAACCTCTCTCAATTATTGGGAACGGTCACACAATTGATGGAGGTAACAGTGCTCAAATCTTCAACATTGTTAATGGAAAAATTGTTCTTTCTAATCTAATTCTGCAAAATGGTTTAGCCAAGGGAGGGGATGGAATTACTGGTGGTGGTGGTGGTTTAGGGGCTGGGGGTGCGTTGTATGTCCAAGGCGGGAACATCACCGTTGAGAACGTCACGTTTAATAATAACAAAGCTCAAGGGGGGAACTCTCCTAGCGGTGCTGGACGGGGTGGTAATGGTGACGGGGGTTCAGGACAAGCTGGAGGCAGTGGTGGTCAGCTAAACGGTGTATTGGGATCTCCGGGTGCTGGGGGTCAGGCGGGTGATCCCAATGGGAGTGATGACCGTGCTAACGCTCAAGACAAGCAACATGGGATATCTGGTGACTTTGGAACAGGTGGTGGCGGTGCAGGTGGTGGCGGTGGAGATCAAGGATTAGCTCCTGATGGGGGTCGTGATGGTGGTAATGGCGGTGCCGGAGGATTTGGTGGCGGTGGCGGTGGTGGCGGTGGCGGTGGAAGAGATGATGGTGAACTAGGTGACGAAGAACATGGTAACAGGGGAACCGGAGGTCAGGCAGGAGAATTCGGTGGCAATGGCGGTGGCGGTGGCGGAACAGTCCAAGATGGTGCTCAAGGTGGCGGTGGTGCTGGTTTAGGTGGGGCGATTTTTGTCAAGGATGGTGCATCTTTAAACTTAATTAACACCAACTTTTATAACAACCGTGCAGAAGGCGGTGTTGGTGCAGAGAATGGCCAAGGTAGAGGCGGGGCTATTTTTATGATGGGAGGTGCTACCGTTAATACGGTTGGCACAAATTACGGTGGAAATTCTGCCTCAACAGCCGATAATGATGTGTATGGAAGTACAGGGACTCTTACCCTTCCCACACTTAATATTTTTAGCTTAACAGACCCTTCAGAACCTCTTACAAATGGCTCTTTCCAACTGATACTTGATCAAGCTTTTTCTAACGATATTACTGTTAATTATAATATTGAGGGAACGGCAACAAAAGACACAGATTATACGATTCCTCAAAGCATCACCATTCCTGCGGGTCAAACCGTTTTTGAAATTCCAGTTACCGTAACAGATGATAGCCGTTTTGATCCCAATGAAACGATTATTTTAACCCTAGCAACCGGGAATCCAAATTTTTATAATATTGGGGTTTCTAATAGTGCAGAATTAACCCTTGAAGATAACGAACCCGAAGTTAGTATTACGGCTGGAACTACCCCTACAGAAGAAAATGAAACTGCTGGAACCTTTAATATTAACTTGAGTAAACCTGCTCCCGATGGTGGACTTGCCATTGGCTACACCATCACAGGAACAGCTACTTCTACAGATGATTATACTGCTACCTTAAACGGTACAGAACTTCCTGCGGATTTTATTATTATTCCTGCTGGAGAAACCAGTGCTGAGATTAATATTAAACCCGTTGACGATAGTTTAATAGAAGCAGCAGAAAATTTAAAAATTAGTTTAATTGAACCTACCGATTTAGAAGGTTATGCCGTTCAAGATAGTCAAGGAGAAGCCACATTATCCATTACAGATAATGAAAAACAGCCTATTGTTAAATTAGGGAAAATCGGCAACCCTTCAGAAACGGGGCCAACATCAGGAAGTTTTAGTATCTTTTTAGCTGATCCCGATACCGGAAAACTCTTAGAAAATCCTCCCCTTAAAAGTGACGGACAACCTTTAGGATTAGAGGTTTCTTATGAAATTAGTGGAACAGCCAAAAATGGATCGGATTATTCTCCCTTATTATCCTCTTCTATTACCATTCCCCCTGGAAAAACCAGTGCGGCTCTCCCTTTAGAAACCCTGGATGATTTGATTGATGAAAACAATGAAACGGTTAAAATTACCCTCAAAAATGACAAACCAGATGGGTCTATTTATACCATTGATACCACACCCATAGAACATAGTATTACTGATAATGATACGGTAGGAATTACCGCTTCTGCCATGAATGGTTCGACTCACGAACAGGGAGGAGAAGCGAGTTTTACCGTCAGACTAAATAGCCAACCGGAACAACCTGTCACCTTTAATTTTACCAGTTCTGATACTACAGAAGCTGAACTTCAAACTTCATCTATTATTTTTAATAGTAGTAACTGGAATCAAACCCAAACGGTTAAAGTGAAAGGGGTTGATGATACTCAACGAGATGGTGATATTACCTATAATATTAAAACGAATATTAGCAGCGATGATCCGAACTATAGCGCACTGAAATTAGAGGATATTACGGCGACTAATATTGATGATGAAACTGAAAACGTTTTAATTTCTCAGTCTGATGGTAGTACAGAAGTCAGCGAAGCGGGAATAACAGATAGTTTTCAAGTCGTTCTTACAGGTTTTCCGATTGATAATGTTGTTGTTAATGTTACCCCAGATTCACAAATTGATCTTGGTAATGGACTGGGAAAACCCATTGCTTTAAATTTTACCCCGGAAAATGCTAGTACACCTCAAATCGTGACAGTTAAAGCGGTTGATGATGACGTTGTAGAAGGTAAACAGATTAGTAATATTAGCTATATTGCTAATAGTAATGATCCGCTTTATGTTGGGTTAAAAGGAAACGTCAATGTAGCAATAACGGATAACGATAATCCGACGGTTAAAATTAAACCTGTGGGAAATGGTAGCGAACAAAGCTTAATTCCTGGTGTGTTTCAGATGGTATTAGATCATCCTGCACCCAATGAAGGATTAACCGTTAATTATACCGTTTCTGGAGTCGCAAATCCGGGGGGAGATTATACAATTGTTGGGTTAAATACGATTAATAAATCCGGTTCAGTTTACATTCCACCGGGAGAAACAGGAGTTAATTTAAACGTTACCCCGATTCAAGATTTAATTACTGAACTAGGAGGAGAAACGGTTAGTATTAAATTAGAAACGGGGTCAGGATATGAAATCGGAACTGTTAATCCGGTCAGCGTACTTGTCACCGATGATGATGTCCCTGGTGTGCGTGTTCTCGAAACTGGAAGCGGGACTCAAGTTGTTGAACAAAATCCAACTCCACCCAATTTTAATAAAACAGATACTTATCAAGTTTCTCTCACCAGTTCTCCGGGTATTGGTGAAACTGTTACCATTAAACCCAAGTACGATAGTAGTCATTTACAACTGCTTGATGCTGGGAAAAATCCTATTACTGAACTTAATTTTGATGCGACCAATTGGAACCAAGCTCAAACCATTACTGTTGTCGGTTTAGATGATCATAAAGCCGGAACCTTAGAACAACTCATCACTCAAAGTTCTAGTAGTACCGATGGAACTTCTGCTTATAATAATGGAGAAAAAATCAACGGTCAACCCCTTCCTACTGTCAATGTTGCTATCAGTGAACCCACCTATAATTCCAGTGAAATTGCAGATGGATTAGCCTTACTTTTGGAGCAGATCGCCGAAAGTTTGAAACAGATGTTAAAAGACACCAGTATTCCGATTATTGGTTCTCTCAGTGGTGCTGAACCTGCCTTTATTGACACCTTAAAAAATAATATTATTAATGAAATCAAAAAAACAGCTAATCTGACTCAAGAAAAGTTACAAACCTTATTAACGGATAAATTAAAAGCTGTTTTTCCCGATGTTAAGGTAATTTCCGATTCTCTTCCCCAAGAAATTTCCTTTGATATTGATCTCGGAAATAGTTATAATACAACCGCTAATTTATCTCAAGATTTTGGTTTACCCGCCTTGGGTTTAGAAGTCGATGGTCAAGCCAAAACAAATTTTCAATATGATCTCAACTTAAAGTTTGGTTATAATCAAGATTATGGCTTCTATGTTGATACTGATCAAACCAAACTTACCGCCGATGCGTTAGTGGGTTTAGATGATAATTTTAACGCTCAAGCTAACCTGGGTTTCCTAGCTCTGAATGTTGCGAATGGAGTCGAAGATAAAGTGAACGGTGGAACTCAAAAAACCCAAGCAGAATTTAAAGCCGAATTGGGATTAGAAGATATTGATCTCAATGCAGAAGGCGATTTAGTTGAGGATTCTGGGGATGGAAACCGACTCACTTTAACGGAATTAAAAGGGTTTAACCAACTTCGGAAAACGAATCAAGCCACTTTGGAAGATTTGTTTGATATTAATATTGATGCTAACGCTAAAGTCGGGTTAAAAGCAAGTACAAGTTTTCTAGGAAATGCAGCAATTCCTTCTTTTGATTTTGAGTTAGTCGGACAATTTGATGCTCTAAAAGTAGACGGTTTTCAAGTCACTGGCCCCCAAACGCCACAAATTAGTTTTCAGAATGTTAACATTGATTTAGGGAGCTTTGTTAGTAACTTTGCTAAACCGATTTTAGAACAAGTTGATCAAGTTTTAGAACCCTTCCGTCCTTTGATAGATGTTTTAATTAAAGATACTCAATTACTCTCAAAATTAGGATTAGCTGGATTCTTTGATAAGAAATGGCCGATTCCTAATGGAGGGGATAGACAAGTTTCAACCTTAGAACTCGCTGATGTGATCTTACGGCTTTTAGGGAATGAACTTCCTCCCAGTGTTTTCAAATTTTTAGATACTTATGTCAAGATTGATAACTTTGTCCAACAAGTTAATAGCTTACCCCCAAACGAAAAAATATTAATTCCTTTGGGGAATTTTACATTACCTAAATTGCAAGATTTGAGCAATCTCAGTTTGTCTGAAGTTGGTGCAATTACAGACAGTACAGCCAGCTTAGAAGATGATTTTAATCAGATATTACAGACAACAACGGATACCGCTAAAAAACAAGCCGCAGAATATTTAAAGGGATTTACTGAGAAGTTTTCTCTTCCCAATCTTGATGATGTTTTGGCAATTCAACAAAAGATTGATCTGCTAAAAAATGACTTAGAAACTATCTTACAAACCACAACCGATACAGCAAAACAGAAAGCCATAAAATATATTCAAAACTTAATTAAAGAGAATTCTTTACCCTCTGTTGAAGAGATTCCTAACATTCAGCAAAATATCACCATTATCCAAGATGAATTAAATACAATTTTACAAACAACAACTGATAGTAGCAAAAAGCAAGCGATTGAATTTATCCAAGGTTTTACTCAAGATATTCCTTTACCAAATCTTCAAGATATTCTCGACCTTCAAACGAATACAGATCTGCTTAAGGATGAACTCGAAAATCTCTTACAAACCAAAACTGATAGTGCAGAACAGCAAGCGATTAAATTTCTCCAAGATTTTGCTAACCGCCTACCCTTATCAAAATTTGCTAATTTTAGCAAGATTAATTTAAGTGAGATTAAACAACAAGCCACTGACGTTAAAACCGAACTGGATAAGATTATTCAAAATCCAGGGAATTCTAGTCAAAAATCCATTACTGAATTTACTAAAAGTTTCACCTATGGAGATGGAAGCAATCAATCTTTATTTGATATTCCCCTGCTGAAAGATCCGATTAAGGCGACTGCTTTATTATTAGGTCAAGATGTTCCTTTATTTACTTTTGATGTTCCTGAAGTTGCGTTTAATGTAGGAGTCCGAAAAACCTTCCCCATTTATGGCCCGATTCGGGGTTTATTAGAAGGTAAATTTGGCGCAGCCGCCGATTTTGCAATGGGTATGGATACCTTCGGTTTGCGTCAGTGGAAAGCCAAAGATTTTGCCGCCAATCAAGCCTACCGTATCCTAGATGGATTCTATATTAGTGATCGTGAAAATGCAGATGGTACGGGTGCGGATATTCCAGAAGTTAAACTCAATGCTACAATTGCAGCCGGAGCCGGTTTAGATCTTTTAGCTGTTTCTGGTTATCTCAAAGGCGGAATTGAAGGATTATTTAACTTAGATTTAGTAGACCAAGGTGAAGCCAATAAAACCGATGATGGTCGCATTCATGCGGTTTCGGAAATTGTTCCCCGTTTTGATAATTTTTTGAGTTTATTAGGAGAAATTAACGCTTTTCTGGGAGCCGAAGTTAATCTCTTTGGGGAGACTGTATATGATGAACATTTTGCTACCTTTAATTTAGCTGAATTCAAAATTGGTAATAGCAGTCTTGGAAAAGTACAAGATGGTTATATTGCGGGAGCGACTGTTTTCCTGGATGCTAATTTTAATGGAATTCAAGATTATGCTGACCTCAATAATAATGGTATCCGAGACTTTGAGGATGTTAATAATAACGGAATTCGCGATACTTATTCAGTCCCCGATCTGGATACAGGAGCAACGATTCAACTTCTCGAACCCTTCAGTGAACCTTTTAGCGAACCTAGCACCTTTACCAGTCCAGATGGTAGCTACAATCTCAATATTTTAGATAATTTAGATAAGAATGGCAATGGCATTATTGATGCTGATGAAGGTCGAGTTATTGTTATCAATGGAGTTGATACATCAACATTCCTTGACCAAAGTATTACTCTAATTACCTTACCCACAGCCAAAATTGCATCCCCCCTGACATCCATCGCTGCAAAACTGATAACGCCTGATTTTGAAACGGCTAAAACTGAAGTTAAAGAGGCTTTTAGTCTCCCCTCAAATTTGGATGTATTCGCAGATATTCCCACTGATGTAGAGATAGGAGTTTTAGCGTTAAAGGTACAACTTCAAAACCTAATCATTACCGCCACACAGACCCTTTCACAAACGCCTTTTGTCGGTTTAAAAGTTGATTCCGCCGAAGTGAAAAACCAGGCGGGTTTACTCTACCTTGATAGCAATAATAATAACCAGTTTGATACAGGAGAACCTGAAGTTATTAGCGATCGCCTTAACGGTGGAATTCGCTTTTTAGATCTCGATGGTGATCAACAATTGGATAGTGAAGAACCTTCCTCTTCTATGACAACGGGAGAAATTGCTAAGGAATTATTTCAAAGTGTTGCAACCTTAATTGAGCAGGGAAATACACCGAATTTGAGTGATGAAACCATTGTCAAGAATTTACTCGAAAATGCGATCACAACTTTAACAAACCAAGACCCCAAACTCAATCTCAATGGTGCTATTTTAACTCAAACTGTTCAAGAAGTTATTGACAATAATTTTATTATTGATAGTATTTTTGATAATAGTTCTGGATTTTTGGATCAAGCAAATGCTCGGAAGCAAATGCTTCAATCTTGGGTTTTCTTTGATGCTAATGATAATGGAATTCAAGAAGCTGACGAACCCTTTGCCTATAAAGCCAGTGATGGTACTTATGAGCTAAATATTCCTGTTGATCAATTTGATAAAAATGGCAACGGTCGCCTTGATCCGAATGAAGGAAAAACCGTTGAAATTGAAGCTTTTAAATCCGTTGAATTAGCAACAGGTTACTCTCAACTCGTTAGTAATCCTTTTGCTACCTTAGTTCGATTATTAGCTGAACCCGTAAATCCAGAAGCCGCACAAACCCAAGTTAAAACGGCTTTAGGACTTCCTAATATTAATCTTTATGAATTTGATGCCCTTAAAGAAATCGCTAATGGCAATCAAGACGGGTTAATTGTATTTAGTCAACAAGCTAAAATTTATAATACCTTAGTGCAACTCTCTGAGTTTTTGAGTGGTTCTTCAGGCGGAGGAATGAGTGCAGCAACCGATCAGATTTTAGACGAAATTATCACAAAAATTAATCAACCCAATGGCACACTCAATGTCAGCGATTCCACTCAAATACAAGGGATTATTAAAGCAATTAAACCTGATATTACAACTAATCTATCCACAGGTGTTGCTAATATTATTGTTGCTGGAAATATTCGCATTGATCAAGTTATTTCAGATCCGAATATTGATTTAGTTCAAAAATCAATTCAAATTGCTAAAATTCAGCAGGTCGTTCAAGGAAAAACGGCAACCGATTTGCAAAAAGTAGGAACCGGAAGTCTATCTATAGAACAAGCGATCACCGATCATACAGGTGAAGCTTTAACAACCCAAATTCAAGCTGCAACGGCTCAAGATCCGACTTTCCAACTGGATATATTAAATAACACTCCTGAAGCGAATGCTGACAATAATATAACGACTTTAGAAGATACTCCCATAGTTATTAATGTGCTAGAAAATGATCAAGATGAGGATAGTAATGACACATTGAAAGTAACAACTGTTGGCAGTTTAGAAACGAATGAAGCCGGACAAATTACAGCAATTCTTCCTGAAAGTAGTCAAGGTGGAACCTTAGAAGTTAGCACCGATGGTCAAACCATTACTTATACTCCTGCTCTTAATTATTTTGGTGAAGATAGCTTCTTTTATTTAACAACGGATAGTAAAGGCAATGTTGCCAATGCAGAAGTTAAAATTAATGTTCAATCTGTTAACGATAGTCCTATACGGATAGGGGAAATTCCTGATCAGATTGGTATTCAACAAAACCAACCCTTTAATCTGAATCTCTCGACTTACTTTAGTGATCCTGATGGTAATATTTTAACGTTCTCAGCACCAGAACTTCCGAATAACTTAAGTCTTAATCCAGCAACGGGCTTAATTAGTGGTATTCCTACTATTAATACTGTTAGTCCATTTGTCATCACTGTTACAGCTAGTGATCTTAGTGGAGCGAGTGTGAGTGATCAGTTCAACTTGAGCGTTCAAGCTATTCCTCAACCAACACCTCAGCCAACTGTTGCACCCACCCCTGTACCAACACCAGCACCAACACCAACACCAGCACCAACTGTTGAACCCACCCCAGCACCAACACCAGCACCAACTGTTGAACCCACCCCAGCACCAACACCAGCACCAACTGTTGAACCCACCCCAGCACCAACACCTCAGCCCACTGTTGAACCCACCCCAGCACCAACACCAGCACCAACTGTTGAACCCACCCCAGCACCAACACCTCAGCCCACTGTTGAACCCACCCCAGCACCAACACCAGCACCGACTCCAGCACCAACTGTTGAACCTACCCCAGAACCAACACCAGCACCGACTGTTGCACCCTCTGAAACTTCTTCAGACAACACGGGTGACAAGGTATTTAATATCTATGACCCCACTAACTTAATTAAACCGATCACTTTTCCGAACTTACAACCCAATCAAAATCTCTTAAACTCCTCTGTCGTAACTGATGGAGACGATACAATTATTGGCGGTCAGGATGACAATCAAATTGCAAGTGGTTCAGGAAATGACCGAACTTTTGGCAGCTTGGGGAATGATACAATTTCAGGCGATAGTGACAATGACTGGATTAACGGCAACCAGGATAACGATCTTATTAATGGTGCGGATGGCAAGGATGAAGTTTTCGGTGGACGCAATGACGACCAAGTGCGGGGAGGTAGTGAAGACGATAGTGGGTTTGGGGGTTTGGGAGCCGATTTAATCGAGGGTAATGAGGGTAACGACATCCTCTATGGCAACCCAGATAACGATACAATTTCCGGCAACTCCGATCAAGATTTCATCTGGGGTGGTAAAGGAAATGATTTACTCGATGGTAACTCTGGTGATGATATTCTCTTTGGAGACAATGGAGAAGATACCCTCGATGGCGGAGAAGGAAATGACCAACTCATCGGCGGAAACGATAATGACCTGCTCGTAGGAGCCGAAGGTGCAGATACCCTCACGGGTGGGGAAGGAAGCGATCGCTTTGTCCTCGTTTCTGGATATGGCCCTGATATGATTACTGACTTTACCCAGGGTCAAGATCTGATTGTTCTCGATGGGGGTTTGAGCTTTGAGCAACTGAGTATAACCTCGGTAATGGGTACGACTCAAATTCAGGTGAATGGAATACTTCTGGCAACCCTCAATAATGTTGATCTGACTTTGCTAACTTCAGAGGACTTTACGACTTCTATTTTCTAGGAGTTGCAAGAGTCGTCATCCGTATCAACCCAATTTGAAATTCCTATTTAATTTAGGATGAATTCAGAAAATTTATGCTCCAAATCCCTTAGAATTGAGATAAATTTTCTAACTCTGATATTAATTAAATAAGGATTTCCCCATGACTGTACAAATCACTGGAAAATACACTTTTGTTTCTCAAGAGAACTTCCAGGATTACTTGAAGGTTGAAGATGTTGGGATGATCAAACGAAATGTTTTGGCATCAACCAAGCCGGACATTATTGTGGAGTTTGATGGCGACCAATTCACCATTACCACCATCACCAGCCTAAAGACCATCAAGATGATCTTTACTTTAGGACAGGAGTATGAGTATGACCCAGGAATAGACAAAATGGACACATACATCACAACTTTGGAAGGGGATAACACCTTGTTCACCCAGAGGGTTGACGATCCCTCTGCTACGTCTTCCATACAATTCACCAACGATCAAATGATCATGACCATGACAACAAAGGGAGTTACTGCAACCCGAACATTTAATAGAGCTTAAAGAAATAGAAATAATGAAGAATCAGCATTTAGCTTTATTCCTTGAGTGAGCGAACACTTAAATCCTTCAGGGTAATTGTGAAGTTCCGTTGTTGGTTAGTCGTAATAAAAGAAATAATTACCTCACAGGCGACAGCAACCGTTAGCATCACCAAATTACGCGCGAGTGGATAATCACAAACATCATCATTCACATCAGAAGGAACTCGATAAACCTGATTCCAAATTACTTCTGAATAATCAGAAGCAAGTCCAACATGAAGGCATGGAACTCCAGTTTGATCAGCGTAATCCTTCACCGTCTGACGGGATTTGCTATTGTCAAATCCATCAACAATCAATCCACTTTCTTTCAATAATTGAGGGGCATTAGTCGCAGACAATTCTTTGCTTTCAACATCTATCTTTGTCCCAATTGCTCGATACAAATTATTCGCCAAAATCTTAGCTTTGAATGCCCCCACATCAGAACGATAATAGGGTTGAGTCGAGAGATTTCGTTCCTCAATGCGATCGCAATCAATCACCTTAAGCTTACCCAACCCAGCACGAGCGAGATTCTCAGTTAAATTCGCCCCCAAGGCGCCTGCGCCACAAATCGTTACCGGAAAATCCTTCAGCTTCGACATGACTGCATCGCTACGATAAAGTTGTTCATGAAAAAAGAGGCTCATAGTCTCATTACTCCCGGTGTTCCATCACACCCACTAACGATTGCAAATCAAAATCCCGATCGCGCCCACTGAGGCAAATCCCCGAACTCACAACCGTTAAGTCCTCTTTAGCGATAATGCTCCGCATCACTGGCGTGACCGCACTGGTATGATAACTGCCATCGGCCGTTGTCCAATCTACCCTCCAGTAATCACCCCGGTCTTGAAACTGATGTAACTCACCCCCCCCCAGTTTAAGGGCTTGTCGCAGTCGCTTTTCATCTTGTTTCAGTGGGTCAAAGCCCTCAGTTTGTTGACCTACTAACTCATAGAGCGATCGCATTTCTGGGGTAAGACCCTTAAACTGTAATTCCTTCGTTAAAATCAATTGTTTGAGAGCAGATTGTAAGGTTTCAGCGATCTCTGGGTCAGCACGACGATCAACCTCCTGAAACCAACAGAAATTACCATTCCAACGGGCGATAATTTGTTCAAAGGCAATTCCTTCTGTCACCAGATGTACAGGTACAGGTTTGACCGTTTTAAACCGTTGTTGCATATCCGCTTCATTAATTGGATAAGCCAGCCAAGTTTGACGTTGTAAGGGATAAGCCAACCGCAGGCGGATACTGGGAAACTGTTGCAAATAAGCAGAAATCAGGGGTAGGTCTGCTACCTCAATTAAGGTTGCGGTCTGTTCATCCACAGGCTGAAAGATGCCCCATCCCTCAAATTGCGGAGGTTTAGGTGTAAACGTGTAGACCATGCCAGCAACTCGCGTGCGAACCCGTCCACCTTTGACACGGGGGGCTAAGAATTGAGTTGATTGCAATTCTGCTTCTGCACGAGCAATCTGATTAAGGAGCTTGCGAATATCAGTCATTTGGATTTTAGTTTTTGGATTGAAGGACGAAACTTAAAGCGAATATCTACATCGTTTCCTTGCGTAAAATTTCCCGTACTTCCATCAAGATTTGCCCTAATTTGTTCTTGCCACTTCCATCTTTTCCACAGCCCCAATAGTAATCAATTGGAGAGTTTTCCACAAGCATTTTATCCCCCGTTGACAGCAGAATATATCGAATATCGATATGGGTTCTAAACTTTTGTAGCACTGCTTTTCGCATCACCTGATCCTTCACCTGATCCCAATCAGAACGAAGGGGCAAAGAGCGATTCCTACCTAAATTTGCAGCATCTTTCGGTGTTTTAGTTTGCCGTACTTTTTCCAAATAGGGAGTATTAACAAACTTCTGGGCTTGAAAATAATGTTCACTGGTTGCCCAGTACAACTCATCCAGCATAAAGCCATGGGCTGAGAAATTGGAAAAGCAACCATAAGGTTTTTCTCGTGAAGAATAAAAGTAAATCGTCATATTAATTAGGGTGTCATCAATAAGTTTGTAGTCAGTGCTTTAGCGTTGTCTAAATGGGCTAAAACCCAACAACGAAAATTTCTAAAGTTGAATATTAAGATTATTAGTGTTCCTTAGACTCTTGAGGTTCACTATATTTGTCACCAATGAATATATCTGTACCCGTTCCTATATTTATGTTGTATTTAGATTGTTGAGATTCAGATTTTAATGGCATCCATCGATAGAAACTTAGAAACTCGTTCTGCAAATGCTCCAATATAAGGAAATATAAGCACGAATTTGCTTCTCCAACCTTTAGATTGTCTATCTGTAATTCCTCTATGCCCATTGAATTGTTGTTTTCTAAAGATGGCTCAAAGAACTGATCTAAGATACCAACATTCGCAGGTTGGATTTCAAATGTAATAGGTTCATTTTTAATAACTTTTTTACAGGTGTTCCTGATGTTGCAAGACATGACATACAAATCTGCTACTTCATAATTTCCGTAGCGAATACTAAGTGTTTTGCCAATATCTTTCTTGAACTCCAAAACACTAAACTTATCCTGTGTGTACGAAAGTTCTATAGCCTCATCTTTGCGCTTCTTTTCCGAAGACCAGTAACCAGACAATGCTCCCAAAAGAGTTGAGATGATAGCAAGGGCAACTTTACTCCAAAAATCACTGGTATTATAAAAAGGAACATTACCAGTTGCTGGCGAAGGAGTAGCGCTCTGAGCATAACTGATAAAAGGCGTTAATGTAACAACAAGTAGGGCAGATAGGATAAAAAGCGCAAGCCTTTGGAAGGACTGTTTTAGCTTCATCTCTTTTACTGATAGAAAGGGCATCAACTCCATTGAAGACTGAAGTATTAGAATTGTAAAACTACTCAGTACTCTATCAATGAGTTGTGCCCTATTCTACCCTACTTGTCCGTCCGCAGCACCAGTGGCGTGTCCAGAATCTCCAGCAACAGATCCAGACGAGAAGGGCGCGTCAAGAGCGGTACAAGGTTGGGCAAGCTGTAGTAGTCTCCCGCAAAGGTAAACGTTTCTACAGGTGCTTGCTGCGCCTTCAGTTGGTTCTCTAACCAGTTGCAGTAACCCCCGACTCGGACAATTACGACGTTTGGCATGATGGCAAACTCTCGGCAGTAAGTCTTATAAACCTCACCGAAGTAAGGAGTTGCGTTCTCACCTTCGTCTGTCACAATAATGATTTGATCCACGATTTGGCGCTTCTTCCGCATCGCCTCCAGCGCACAGCCAATACTGGTGCTACCCCCTGCTTTGATGTGCTGGAATGCTCGTTCCCAGTCGGTCAATTCCTGACCCTGGGCGGTGACAGGATAGGGGATGTCGTCAAAGGCGTAGACAAACAGATCAGCTTGGGTAATGCCAGAGATTAGGGCAGCAAGTCGCTTACCCAACTCGATCGCATTCTGCATCGAACCGGACTTGTCTACAAACAGGGCAGTCGGACGGGTAATTACACCCCGACGTTTGACTTGCTCGTTCGTCACCTTCTCTAACCGAGCCACAGTATCATCATCGAGATCGGCGGCATCTGCGGCAACTTGCGCCTTATATGCAGCCACTCGCGCCCCTTTGGTGGCTTCATCCAGCTTGGTATCAATTAATGCCTTCACCTCTGGGTGATCCATTGCCCCTCTTGCCTTCAGAGACTTGAGGTTGTTGATCACTTCTTGGGGTGTCATGCTGTTAATAACGGCCACCAAAACAGTTGGGGTGAGTTGCTTGATTGCACCAATAGCAATGGTGTAGGGCAACTTAAACTCAACAATCAACTGGGCTTGCTCTGCTGCACTCTCAGCTTTGGCAAGCTGCTTCAGAATTGCTGCCAGTGAGCCAACGGGAGGCTTGTCAAGAAACAGAATCGCATTCGCTCGTTCACCGGGCTTGATGTGCAGTGACGCATACAGATGCTTCATCGCCTTGCGTCCCCGTAGTGCCGCCCGATCAAATAGAGCCGGGTTGCTTTCCCGCACTTTCAGATACCGTTGTACAGCAGTTCGGGCAGAACGGGGCATCTTGTTGCGTTGCTGCTTCATGAAGTCTACCATACGAGCGACTTGGTAGGGCGGAAACTCTTGCACCATCATGAATCCGGCATCCCGGTGTTCAGTCAAGTTGCTGGTTAGCAGATGAGCAATGAACACTTCTTTATGGTCGCGCACATCCCCATTGCGTTGATACCAAACCGCCAGGTGTCCGTAAAAGATGGGGTCAAGTTCAACAATCAGTTGATGGATTTCTGCGACTTGCTCCAGCTTGCGGTGGGGAGTCGTGAGCAAGCTGTTAAGCATTTCCAGGCGTAAATCTCGTTCAGTGTTGTTCATTATGAACCTCCTCTGGGTGTAGAGAGATGAGGAGGCAGATGTTGCACGCAACGGTGATCAGTCACCGCGCAAGTTGCAGAAGCTGGGCTGAAGGTATCGCTACTTCCAGGTTTGCCTGCTATGGGTTTGGTGGCTTTCAGCGTACAACCCAATGCAGGCACCGTTTTAGATTTGCTGGGTATGTAAGCTTCTGCGTTCAGGGCGCGGCAACAACTGCCAAAATTTATATAGCGCTACGCGCAAGGGAACAGGGAACAGGGAACAGGGAACAGTAAGAAGTCAAAGGGTTTGAGAATTCAGAAATGTCCTACTTAATAAGGGGGGAAATGTATAAAAATCACTTCGTGCAAGTTAAAAAAGCAGTTGGGTCATACACAGGAGTTGAACCTGTAGTAACTTGAACCTAAATCAAGTGCCTTTTCCAGTAGGCGAGTATGTAAGCTTTTGAGGTTAGGGCACGAAATAAACTTTATGATTGAGAAAGTTGATTGCGAATAAATCGAAGTTGCTTTTTGCTACACTGCTGTTTCCGAGTGGCATACATTCTTCGACCGTTCATCCATCTCCCATTACCACAAAAGATTTCACCGTCTAGCACATCGATAACGGTTTGTGTGGGTGGAGGTGGGACTTCCTCAAAGGTAATTAGATACCAAATCCCGTGAAGTTGGTGATACTCATGATATTCATCCAGTGTCACCACATCCGGTCGCCATGAATTCCATCTCTTGCGAGGTTGGTTTGCAGACACACACAGAATTCCAGTTTCTGGATGCACATAAAATTTCTCTGTGTAATGGCTGTCTAAGCGATGAGGAATGGAAAAACGCCGATGGGTTCTTTTGCTGTAAGGTATGCCATCAATCAGTTCAACGTGCCGCTCAACGAATTCCCATAGATGGGTCAGAACGTGTTGTCCTGCCATTGTTTTGGTATCTAATTGCTGACACAATTTACTGTAAACTGCATTCCAGGGTTGCCCAACGTGCGATCGCAAAAATCGCCGCAGTGGCCCTAGCTGATCAGAGAGATACTTCGATTTATTTCTAGGTTTAATCAGGTAAGGACTGAGTAATCCATCCTGACTTGCTTCCTCGGTGAGTTTATATAATTGCTTCTTAAAACCTTTCAATTTTTTGAGGCTAATTCGCATTCCACCACGAGGACGTTCAATGACAATTTCGCTCAAACGATGTTCGCTCATATTGCAGGGAACAGGGAATAAAGAATAGAGAGAAAAAGACTTCATCACCGTTTGTTTCGGTGCCTTAGTCTTTATAAAACACCGTTCTGGCGACTGTTAGACGTCCGGTTATGTCCATATACTTTAACCGTAAACAGCTTCAGGACGGATGATTAAATCACCACTGGGACGGTGATCAACTACATAAGTAGAAAGTCGATTTCCATCAACATCCAAATATCTTGAAACTCGTTCTTTCACTGCTGTATCACTCATCCCTTGAGTAATTTCCAGTTGGGTTTCTGATAGGTCGAGCGATCGCCCTTCAAATCGAATATGTACCATTTTTATTACCTCTTACTTGATTAAAAAGTGGATCTGATCGGAATCGAACCGACGACCTCCTGATGAGAGTTCCACTCATCCCTCGTACAAGTTCACAAAGCTGGTTTTTGCTTCTTGACAGGAAGTTAGTATGTAAGCTTTGCCTGTTAGGATACAAGGTGGTTTAGGCACTCTGCCACTAGAGCTACAGACCCAGGGTTGGTGGATTCTGGTCGGAGTTGAACCGACATCTTTCTGTTTGCAAGACAGACGCTTTCCCAGTTAAGCTACAGACCCAAGTTTGGCAGGAGCGGTAGGGGTCGAACCTACACGAATCGATTTAGAAGATCGATGCCCTTTCCATTAGGCGACACTCCCAAAATTTCGGAGTCCTGACAGGATTTGAACCTGTAACACAGTGTTGGTGGGCGCTGTAGGAGTTGAACCTACGTCAGGCTGATTAAGAGTCAGGCGCATAACCGTTCTGCCAAACGCCCGTTTTTCAATTGTTCAACCCCAGGTTGAACATGGGTCGCCAGAGATTTGAACTCTGACCCGTCTGCTTAAAAGGCAGCTACTCTAACCGTTAAGCTAACGACCCAAATGCTCTAATTTGCAGGATTTTTCAGCTTCTCGTTGGTTTAGCATACTAAAGTGCTTTTTATTTGTTACTTTTAGAAATTTGGTACACCGAGCAGGACTTAAACCTGCTAATAACGCACTTATCGGGTGCGCGCGTCGATCACTTCCGCCTTCGGTGCTTGGTACTCCTGACAGGATTTGAACCTGCAACGCATCGCTTCTAAGGCGATCGCCTCTGACCGTTGGGCTACAGGAGTGAGAAATGGGAGGAATACAGAAGACGACTGTTTACCTCCCAACTGCCCCGCCAGGGTTTGAACCTGGAATCTCCGCTTTCAAAGAGCAGGATGTTGCCAATTACACCACAGGGCATTGACCGATGTGTTCTTCTGATTACACCACGTTCTCACTCATCGGAGCGAACAGGAATTGAACCTGCAATGGCGATAAAACCACGACTGTTTAGCAAACAGCTTGCCTTACCAGTGGCGATCGCTCCAAAATCAATGCCGTGCAAGTTGAAAAAGCTGTTGATTCACACACAGGACTTGAACCTGCAATGGACTGTTTATGAGACAGTTGCCTTACCATTAGGCGAGTATGTAAGCTTTTTCGATCAGGGCACGGCAACGCACAGACAAGGATTTGAACCTTGATCAACGGTTTTGGAGACCGTGATGTTTCCGTTACACCATCTGTGCATTGGACTCCAGGGTGGGATTTGAACCCACGAATAGTTAGTTTTGCAGACCAACGCCTTTCCACTTGGCGACCTGGAGATTGGATCAAAATGTAGTATTTATGAAGTTTTCAAGGTACTGGTTGCTGATGTCAGCAGGGGTTAGAGGAAGCAACACCGAGGATTAGTGCCTCTGTGTTTCATCTCATACTACAACTATAATTACTATACTACATTTTGTCAAGAGCATACTACAAAAATTTTTAGAAGGGACAGAGCAATCGTAGACAAAATCGTTGGATTGCTCTCTGGTGGCGGGTTTACCCATCAGGCTTTGGCAAAAAAACACCACCTGGCTCTGGAGTATGTGGGATTGCTGAGTTTGCTGTGTAAGGGAGCGAGGAGAACGAGGGTTCACTTGCTACAAATATTATTCAAGTTGAGATAAATTTTCTAATCGTTCTATCCATTGATTAAAATGAGGACATTTTTTCCTAATAGTTTCTAAACCAATTTTTTGAGCCATTAAAGGTGCAACAGACACTTTTGCACCCTCATAACGAGGAATAGCTTGAATAATTCGTTTAGAAGGTTAGGTAAAGCATATAAATCACACATTGTTGTAAATCTAGCTTCAGGATGTTTATCCTGTTTTAACCAGAGAATAATATCTTTTTTTGCTTTTTGATAACTGACTAAACCGCCTCGATGAACTGCGGTTCTTGTTCGTTTCGTTGTAATACGATGGACATCAGTGCTAATATTAAAATAGCCTAAATGCTCTGTTAAAATTGTATTGACAAATTCCTCTTCTGTTTGACCTTCAGCAATAATATGTAAGCGGATCATCACTTGGGTCTTCCTCCCAAAACATTTTTATTCCAAAGTTCCGATAAAGAATATTCCTCTAACCAATCTTTCAAAGGTTCAGGATCGAGACGCTTGAACTCAGAAGCACGTTGTTTCCGGTCAACAATAATAATATCTTCCGGTGCAAAACAATCAATTAAAAAGGTTGATTGAGCCGCTAAAATCACTTGAACTTCGTGAGAAATACTCTGAATTAATCCCGCAATAATATTAATTGCATAGGGATGTAAACCTAATTCGGGTTCATCTAAGATTAAAACATCTGGTATATCGGATATTGGTTGTAACAGTAGGGTGACTAATGCCATTGTTCTTAAAGTTCCATCGGAAATTTGATGAGAACTAAAAATAATATCCGTATTTTTTTCTGTCCATTGTAAAATAACAGTATTATTAATGGGTTCCAAAACAAAATCATCAAAAAAAGGAGTAATTTGAGTTAAGGTATCAACAATAATTCGATAATGTTTGGGTTCTGTTTCCTTTAATCTCAACAAAACCGAGGCTAAATTGGCTCCATCTTCCCGCAGATAACGATTATCTTCAATACTCCATCTTTGCCGAATGGTTCTCCTGTACCTATGGTGATAAGTAAATCTTATAAAGAAAGACAAGCTAGTAGCTTTTCACGCATCATCTCAAAATTTTTGAAGCCATAGCTTTGACGAAGAATTAATTTGATCCGGTTATTTAATCCCTCCATGACTCCACTGGTTGTTCGATTAATAAAATA
>NZ_JACJSC010000027.1 GCF_014697575.1 Planktothrix sp. FACHB-1365
AACTCAAAAGAAGATGGATACTCTGATGATAACAGACAATTAGACTAGGAGCCGTGTGCGGTGAAAGTCGCAAGCACGGTTCTGAATGGGAGTCGGGGGTTGTAAAGCCCCCCTCGACCCCTAATAAAGATGATGTTAACATTAACCTTTTAAGATTTCCATCAAATGTATTCTGGCTTGAATAATTAAGGAGATAGCTGTGAACCAAGAGCGGTTCAGAACTCTACAAATCAAATTTTCAGGTTTGAGTAACTGGCTCATTACATTAGCTGTAATTGGCATTCTGATCTCCATTGGTCTAGGCTGGTTAGTCAAGGGTGTTCTAATTTTAATTGCCGTGATTGTCATTAGTCCTATTTTGGTGATCTGGGGTGTCCAGTGGTGGTTAAAACGTAATCTCATTCAAGGTCAATGTCCCGTTTGTAGTCATGAATTTCCCGCTTTGAATGCCACCCAATGTCAATGTCCAAACTGTGGAGAACTGCTAAAAGTTGAGGAGGGACGTTTTAGTCGGTTAACACCCCCAGGAACCATTGATGTGCAAGCGGTTGATGTTTCCGTTCAACAGCTAGAAGAGTAAATTCATTGAAGACAACAGAGGAGAATAAATTTATGGCTGAAGAGAGAACCTCTATTTTAGTCACCGGAGGAGCAGGTTATATTGGTTCCCATACTGTTCTAGCGCTGGAACGTTCGGGTTATGATGTCATTATTCTCGATAATTTAGTTTATGGGCATCAAGATTTAGTAGAAAGGGTCTTAAAAACTGAATTAATTATTGGGGATACCAATGATCGTCCGTTGCTGGATGACTTATTTTCCAGCCGAAAAATTGATGCGGTTATGCACTTTTCAGCCTACGCTTATGTCGGAGAATCCGTAACCCACCCTGATAAATATTATCGCAATAATGTGATTGGAACCTTAACGCTGTTAGAAGCGATGAAAAACGCTGGAATTAATAAATTTGTGTTTTCTTCTACCTGCGCTACCTATGGGGTTCCTGATGTTGTTCCGATTCCTGAAGACCATCCCCAAAACCCGATTAATCCCTATGGGGCTACTAAATTAATGGTAGAACGGATTTTATCAGATTTTGATGTCGCTTATGATTTCAAATCTGTGCGATTCCGTTATTTTAATGCAGCCGGAGCAGACCCAGACGGATTATTAGGAGAAGATCATAATCCTGAAACCCATTTAATTCCTTTAACGTTATTAGTAGCATTAGGAAAACGAGACTCTATTTCTATTTTTGGAACAGACTATCCCACACCGGATGGAACTTGTATTCGGGATTATATTCATGTCACTGATTTAGCAACTGCCCATATTTTAGGGTTAGAATATTTATTAGAAGGGGGACAAACAGATGTATTTAATTTAGGAAATGGAAAGGGATTTTCCGTTAAAGAGGTGATTGAAACTGCGAGAAAAATTACAGGGAAAGAAATTAAAGCGGTTGAATGCGATCGCCGTCCTGGAGATCCACCCAGTTTAGTTGGAAGTGGAGAAAAAGCCCGCAAAATATTAGGGTGGAATCCTCAATATCCTGATATTGAAAATATTATCAACCACGCTTGGAATTGGCATCAAAAACGACACAGTTAATCTTGTAGAAAGCCCTTAAGGGCTTTTTTTTGAACAGTCATATCGTTTCAAAGAGGTTTTGTTTATGGACATTGAAACAAGTTACAGAACGCCTTTTAAATTAAAGCCAATAGGGATACTCAAACCTTACAAACCTTTGAGGCAAATCATCACGTTATTATCAATGGTTAAAAATTATAGGTTATGTTTGTGAGGCGATCACACCAACAAATACCTTTAGCAAAACTTCCTTAACAATAAACTCCACCACATTAATACTAACAGAATTTCCCAATTGATAATAAGCCTTATCATCATGATAATGTAGACAAAAATGATCGGGAAAACCTTGTAAACGAGCCGCTTCACGCGGCGTAATCCGACGAACACGATGATTATGGTAAACCCCTAACTTATTCGCATCACTGGCTACCAAAGTCACAGCAATTGATTCAGGATCTAAAAATTTATATACCTCAAATGAAAAATTACCACTAACAGGTTTATATTGATGATTAATAACTTTAAGATATTTTTTATTGACTAATGATTGAAGAATATCATCTAAATCAGGAGGATTAAAAAACGTAGCGATTTGAGCTTTCGTTAAAAGTTTTCCATCTTGTTCCTCCCCAAATTCTTTATTCCGTCTTTTCAAAATAAAACGATTCATTAACTCAATTTCCTGGGGACTACATTCTCCTTTTAAACCCAATTCCCAAGAGTGTATAGAGTTTCCCCCGCGATAATCAATTAATCTTTTTCCATGTAGCTTTTCTAAATCACCTTTCAAATGTTTTTTTAACTGTTCAATAAAAACAGGAGAACAATCATATTTAGGATCAGGATCATCTTCTAAAATTGTTTTGACGCTAGAAAATTGATGCTGTTGAAATAGAGAAAGTTGCTGGATATAAGAATGAGAATCCTGTGGCCCTGTATCAGAGATAATATTGAATTTTGGGGCTTGTCCTAAGACTGCAATGATGTAAGCTCTTAATCGATTTTGAGGTAAACCAAAATTGCAGCTATTCAATAAAAATAATTGAAAACTATAGCCTCTTTTTTTTATTTCATATTCTATCGTTTGAATGGTTTTACCTTGATCATTGGTCTGAATTCCTCGTACATTCTCTAATATTATAATCTGAGGTTTATTGGTATCTATTAATCTCATAATCTCAAAAAATAATGTTCCTCTCGTATCCCCAAAGCCTTCTTTTTTACCTGCATAAGAAAAAGATTGACAAGGAAAACCCGCCAGTAAAACATCATGTTCGGGTAATTGTTCAATTGTTCTAATATCACCTAAAGGGTTTTCTTTAAAATTAGCTTGATAAACCCATCTTGAATCTTGATTAATTTCGCTACTCAGTAAACATTGAGGTTGAAATCCTAATGATGAAGCTGCTGTTTCAAAAGCAAGTCGGATTCCCCCAATTCCGGCAAATAAATCAATAAATTTAAGGGTTTTCATTGTTTATATTTGCTCACTCTGGCGTTGACCTCACTTTATTTTTAACTTATTATTATATTCTTTGGTGTGACTGTTAATATATCATAAAGTTTGTTGTAACTTAGCATTATTACTATAATTTATTTTTTATTCCATGAAACAGTTTAAGCTTTAATATTACAGCCTAAATTGTCTCATGAATTTTTGATCCAGATAATCTTTCCATCGCCAAAATAACGAATTAGGCCCCATATTAAACCATCCCTTAGAAGCGAGTGCTTTTCGATCTCCTGTCCCAATTAAAATTAAAAATTCCTGTTGAGGGATAAAGGGTTTTAGGGGTTTTTCTTGTAAACTTCGTTTTAAATTTTCTAATAAGGGTTGACCTTGACGGACTGCAAAAACTCCGGCTTTGGGTCGGGGATAATTAACCATTGTGGCGATATCTCCGGTGGCGAAAACTTGGGGATGGGAAATAGATTGTAAGTTATCATTGACTAGAATAAATCCCCGTTTATCTGTTGTTAGTCCGGTTTGTTTTAACCAAGGGGATGCTGATGCTTGTGTTACCCAAAAAATGCGATCGCAGTCTAAGGTTAATCCTGATTTACAGCGAATTCTTTTAATCAAATTTTGAGTTGCTTCAACTTGATCAACGGTTTGGTTTAAGTGTAAATAAATATTCCGATTTTTTAGAATCGTTTCTACTTTTTGACTTAAGGACGGGTGACGTTCAGATAATAAGCGTTCACCTTGATGTATCAGATGTAATTCTAACTGATTTAAGGGTTGATTAGCTTGTTGATAAATTTGCGTGAGATGACTGTGAATATTAAGTGCTAATTCTACTCCTCCCGCACCTCCTCCAACAATTGCTAACCGGATTTTTTGTTCAGGATTTTGCTGAATTTCATCAACTAATTGCTGCCAATATTGCAAAAATTGGGAGATGGGTTTAACCGCAATAGTCTGTTCTCTTGCGCCGGGAATGGTTAAGGTTGCGGGGGTGCTGCCAATATCAATCGATACCAGATCAAAGGGAATAGGAGAATGATTTTCACAAATCACTAGATTTTTTTCTAAATCTAAATTAATGGCTTGATCAATATAAATTTTGGCTTGGCAAAATTGAGCTAAGGACGGTAAATTAATATGACATTGATCAAAGGTATAAAACCCGGCAATATAACCGGGTAACATCCCTGAATAAGGAGTTTTTACAACATTTGTAATTAAGGTTAATTCAACTTCTGATAAAGGATTGATCCCCCATTTTTTCAGGATGATCGCATGGCTATGTCCGCCACCAATTAAGACTAATTTTTTCATCTTTTAAATGATTTCCTGCTCTAATTTAGAAAGGGAAGGAACAGCCGATAATAAAGTTTGGGTGTAGGGATGTTGAGGATTAGTAAACAGGTCTTCTGTTGCCCCTAATTCAACAATTTTACCTTGATTCATTACCGCAATGCGATCGCATAAAAACCTCGCCACCCATAAATCATGGGTAATAAATAAATAGGTTAAATTAAACTCTTGTTTTAATTCTAACATTAATTCTAAAACTTGAGCTTGAACACTAGCATCTAACATACTCACAGGTTCATCACAAATTAATAATTGGGGATGAGTCATTAAGGCTCTCGCGATCGCAACTCGTTGTTGTTGTCCGCCGGATAATTCCCCTGGATAGCGTTGATAATATTCCTCGATTGGTGTTAATCCTACCCGGTCTAACATCGCTAAAACTTGTGTTTTAGCCTCCTCTGGTGTGGCTAATTGATGAATTAAAAGCGGGTCAGCAATACTTTCACCAACGGTCATCATCGGGTTTAAACAAGCATGGGGATCTTGAAATACCATTTGCATTTGACGGCGATATTTTCGTACCTGTTCACGGGATAATTGAGTTAAATCAGTACCTAAAAATTCGACACTGCCATTTGTTGCCCGAATTAGTTGTAAAATCGTTCGGGAGAGGGTACTTTTTCCACACCCTGACTCTCCGACTAAACCCAATATTTCCCCTGGATATAATTCTAAATTAATCCCATCAACAGCTTTAATTACAGATTTTTTTTCTTTGGAAAAAAGTTGTTGTAAAAAGCTCGATTCTAGGGTATAATATTGTTGTAAATTTTTAAGGGATAATAAAGGTTGACCCGAAGATCCAGGCGTTTCTAAAGTCGGATTTGCTTCTTTATTTTCAATATCCTGTAAATGTAACGCCGATTTTAATAAAGATTGGGTGTAGGGATGTTGGGGAGATTGAAAAACCGTTTGAGAGGCTCCCATTTCTACCATTTTTCCTTGGTACATGACAGCAATTTTATGGCAATATTCTCCAACCATCGCTAAATCATGGGAAATTAATAAAATTGCGGTTCCTCGTTGTTCACAAAGTCGAGTTAATTCCTTTAAAATTTGAGCCGAAACGGTGACATCTAAACTGGTGGTCGGTTCATCCGCAACAATTAATTTGGGATCTAATAATAAAGCTAAAGCGATCGCTACCCGTTGACGCATTCCGCCACTAAATTCATGGGGATATTGTGACCAACGATTTGCAGGAATTTTCACCGCTTCTAATATTTCTAAAGCTTTATTTTTAGCTTGAGAATTGGATAATTGCGGACGATGGGCTTGTAAAGTTTCTAAACAATGATCACCAATGGTCATCAACGGGTCAAGGCGAGTCATTGGGTCTTGAAAAACTAAAGCCACAGCTTCCCCGCGAAACTGACGCAACCGTTTTGCATCCATATCAAACACGGGTTGTCCTTCAAATCTCACTTGTCCTTCAATTTGACTGGTGTGGGGTAACAACCGCATCACCGCCCGTCCAATGGTGGATTTCCCACAACCGGACTCCCCCACCAGTCCTAGACGTTCTCCCGGTTGTAGGGAAAAGGAGACATCATTCACAGCCCAACTTTGCGGCGTTCGGGAGTGGGGATAAGCAACCCTCAACTGTTCAACATCAAACAAATTTGGCATAAGGTTACTGGGGATAGTGTTGGCTGGTGGTGGTTGAGAGTTCACTCACAAGGGACAACGGACAACCATTGTCTTGTATAATTAATATGGGGAACCCTGCACTTATATCATCAATTTTGACAATGATACAACAGCTTAAAACAAGATTAAATTGGGGAAACTTATTACCGGGATTCATGATTTCCCTATTTTTAACGGTTATCGTTGGATTTTGGACAACTCCAGCTTTAGCAACAGGGGTTTATCAAGTTCCGGCGTTATCCTCGCCCAGTGATACTTGGGTTGTGGAAATGGACGACGTTCTCAGCCGCAGTACGGAAGGACGTTTAAATAATACCTTATCGGACTTAGCAAAAAAAACAGGCTATGAAGTTCGGTTTTTGACGGTTCACCGTTTAGATTATGGAGAAACCATTGATAGTTTTGCTGAACAAGTGTTTAAAAAATGGTTTCCGACTCCAGAAACGGCTGCCAATCAAACCTTGTTAGTTTTGGATACAATCAACAATAATAGTGCAATTCAAACTGGAGAAAAAACCCAATCCTTATTAACGAATGAAATTGCTGAAAGCGTCGCCCAAGACACCTTAAAATATCCCCTTCGTAAAGGAGATAAATATAATGAAGCGTTTATTGCAGCCAGCGATCGTATTGCGACTGTATTATCAGGAGAACCTGATCCGGGTGCACCCCTAGAAGAAGATAATATTAACGTTGACAGTACCTTTAAATCCGCCGAAGAAACCAACGATACCAGTGCTACAATTATTGTTGTGGTTCTGTTAATCGTAGCAACGGTTGTTCCCATGGCAACCTATTATTATTTCCAAGGAAATCGCAGCTAATAATCAGTTATCAGTTATCAGTTATCAGTTATCAGTCTAAGCTCGATATCTAATTCATCTAAATAAAAATAAAATGCAATTTATTGATCAAGTTGAAATTGAAGTCGAAGGCGGAAAAGGAGGCGATGGAGTCGTTGCCTTTCGACGGGAAAAATATGTTCCGGCTGGGGGCCCTGCGGGTGGCAATGGTGGGAAAGGGGGTTCAGTGATATTAGTCGCCGTTGAACATTTACAAACCTTGTTAGATTTTCAATATAATCATAAATTTCAAGCGGGTCATGGAACCAGAGGCGGCCCTAAAAATATGACGGGGGCGAATGGAACAGATCGTTTGATTCAAGTGCCATTAGGAACTGTTGTTTATGATGCCAATACCGATGAGATGTTAGGGGATTTAGTTGAAAAAAATCAACAGCTTTGTGTGGCAGCCGGAGGAAAAGGAGGGTTAGGGAATAAATACTTTTTAAGTAATCGAAATCGTGCTCCAGAATACGCTTTACCCGGTTTAGAAGGAGAAAACCGACGGTTAAGATTAGAATTAAAATTATTAGCAGAAGTTGGAATTATTGGTTTACCCAATGCCGGAAAATCCACCTTAATTTCGGCGTTATCGGCTGCCCGTCCCAAAATTGCGGATTATCCCTTTACCACCTTAATTCCTAACTTAGGAGTGGTGAGAAAACCCACCGGAGACGGAACAGTATTTGCGGATATTCCGGGGTTAATTGAAGGTGCTCATTTAGGGGCAGGTTTAGGGCATGAATTTTTACGCCATATTGAACGAACTCGCGTATTATTGCATTTAATTGATATTACCGATAGTAATCCGATTGAAAATTATCATACCATTCAAGAGGAATTAAAAGCTTATGGCAGAGGATTAGGAGAACGTCCCCAAATTGTCGCATTTAATAAAGTGGATGCGGTGGATGTAGACAGCGAAGAAATTCAAGCCCTGGCTTCTCAATTGCAACAATTACATCAAAGCCCTATTTTCATGATTTCTGCGGTGGCTGGAATAGGTTTAGATAGCTTATTACAAGAGGTTTGGCAACAGTTAGATCAACTTTCGGCTTCAGAAAAAAATCAGTTACAAGTCAGTCAATTTTGACTTGACTATCAACTTGATATATTAACAATAATAAAGGCTGAATTAAAAGATGTAAAGGTTAATTTTCTATAAAATTTAGCCAACTTCTCTCTATTGTTCAGCTATTATACAGACAGTCTAACCCCAAAAGGAAAACTGATGAATAAAGCGAAAGTTAGCATCTTAGTTAGTGGAATGATGAGTATTTTTACTGCTGTCTATCCAGCCTTAGCTGAGAATTGGGTTTATATGGGGAAAGCAGATACTGGAGAAGACATTTCCGTTGACGCAGATAGTATTTATGCTGGAAAAGAAGGAAAGCGATTTATTTATACCATTGGAAATGAAACCCTTCACGCAGCCGCAAATTGTAATAACAATACTTGGTATGTCCTAGAATATGATACCACTTATTCGCCCCAAAGTAATGCAACTCAACAGATGTTAGTCTATGTTTGTCAATACTGAAGTTAAATCTATTAATAGTTAATTGAATTGAGTTGAGGGTGCATTTCTTTCTGGATCATAAAGCTACTAGACACTGTACAAATAATAGAAATTTGTTATAATTTATTGAGTTAACATTTATCCTAAACGCGATTTTATATCGCAGTAACTCACCCATGTCTTTTAAACTTGATCTCCAAAAACCTCCTAAATTTCTAACAACATGGGTTGCTGCGGTAGGTTTAAGTCTAACCTTAATTAATAGTCCTCTGACTCTAGCAGAATGGGTTCCTTCCCCCTTAATTGCTAGTCAACCTCAAGGGGCAAGTTTAACGGGAAAAAATGGACAATATACGGCTCAAATTATTGTTAATAGTTCGGCGGATACCAGTTGGAAAGTCTTAACAGATTATAATAATTTTTATCATTTTTTACCGAATGTGATTAGTAGCCATTTATTAAAGTCTCAAGGAAATCAAAAAGTCTTTGAACAGGTGTATAAAATTCAAGCCTTTGTTTTTAATCAAACCACAAGACTGCGTATATCTGCTACTGAAATTTATCCTAAACAAATTGATTTTAAACTGGTTGAAGGAGATTTGAAAGGGTTACAAGGAAGTTGGAAAATTGAACCCATTTCTGCAAAACAAGTCAGAATTCTGCATCAAGTTAATGTTGAGCCAGGTTCAACTCCAAGCCGAACTTTATTTTATAATGTTTATGAAAGTAGCTTAAAAAATACTTTAGAGGCGATAAAAAAAGAATCTGAGCGTCGTAATTAGCAATGAGATATATTGATTTGTTTTGTGGAATTGGTGGATTTAGAATTGCGATTAATCAAGCATTAACCGCTATAAATATTAATCCCAAGTGTGTATTTTCCTCAGATATTGATGCTGATGCTCAAAACATCTATCAGATGAATTTTGGGGAACAACCCGCCGGAGATATTACCCAAATTGCAGCAGAGGATATTCCTGACCATGATATTCTATTGGCGGGGTTTCCTTGTCAACCCTTTAGTATTTGTGGACAACTGAAAGGGTTTGAAGATACCAGAGGAACGTTGTTTTTTGACATTGCTCGAATTTTAGCGTCTAAAAAACCTAATTACTTTATCTTAGAAAACGTTAAACAGTTAGTTGGACATAACCAAGGAAAAACCTTAAAAGCTATTATTGAAGTTTTAGAAGAATTGGGTTATACTGTTGAATATAAAGTGTTAAATGCTTTAGATTGTGGATTACCCCAAAAACGAGAACGGATTTTTATTGTGGGTTATCGTCAACCGTTAACCTTTCAATGGAATATTCAAAAAATACCGATGAAACCCTTAACCAATATTTTAGAACCGCAAGTTTCAGACTTTTATTATGCGTCTGAAAAAATCCGTAACAGTCGTTTAGTAAAATATCAAGGAAAAATCGATACTGAACCGACAATTTGGCACGAAAATAAAGCCGGTCATATTAGTGCTTATCCTTATTCCTGTGCTTTAAGAGCCGGAGCATCCTATAATTATTTATTAGTGAATGGACAACGACGGTTAACGGAGCGAGAAATGCTACGTTTGCAAGGGTTTCCCGACGAGTTTAAACTGGTAGCTTCCTATTCAACTTCTCGTCGGTTAATTGGGAATAGTGTGACCGTTCCTTGTGTGGTTTTTGTGTTGAATTGTTTGTTAAATCAATAGAAACCCGGTTTCTGGGAGAAACCGGGTTTCTGGATGTCACCTATGGCCGAATGACACCTTTCGCGCTAGGCTTTAGGTTAATAAATTGCAACAATTGTGCGAATTCTGACGAGGAACCCTGCGTTGCATAGGGACGTCAGCAACAAGGTGCTGGAGTTCAGCATCCTGTTGAAACTGGAAACGATTTGTCTGTCTAGGAAACAACTACATGACTGCAACAACTGTCCGTACTAACTACGAAATTAAAGACCCCTCCCTGGCGCCGAAAGGAAAACAACGCATTGAATGGGCAGGACGTGAAATGCCTGTGCTGCGCCTCATTCAAGAACGCTTCGCCCAAGAAAAACCCTTTGCAGGTCTGCGGTTAGCCGCCTGTTGCCACGTGACAACAGAAACCGCCCATTTAGCCATTGCTTTAAAATTGGGTGGTGCCGATGCGGTGTTAATTGCCAGTAACCCTCTGTCTACCCAGGATGATGTTGCAGCAAGTTTAGTTGTTGACTACGAAATTCCGGTTTATGCCATTAAAGGGGAAGACGCCGAAACCTATACTCGCCACGTCCAGAAAGCTTTAGATCATCGTCCTAATATTATTATTGATGATGGTAGTGATGTTGTAGCTACGTTAATTCAAGAACGTCAAGATCAAATTCAAGATATTATTGGCACAACGGAAGAAACCACAACGGGAATTGTGCGTTTAAAAGCGATGTTAAGAGATGGCGTGTTAACCTTCCCCGCCATGAACGTTAATGATGCTGATACCAAACATTTCTTTGATAACCGTTATGGTACAGGTCAATCAACATTAGATGGAATTATCCGCGCCACGAATATTTTATTAGCGGGTAAAAATATTGTCGTTGCGGGTTATGGTTGGTGTGGAAAAGGTACTGCACTGCGGGCACGGGGTTTAGGTGCTAATGTGATTGTAACGGAAATTGACTCGGTTCGCGCTATTGAAGCGGTGATGGATGGCTTCCGCGTTATGCCGATGGAAGAAGCTGCACCTTTAGGAGATATTTTTATTACCGTTACAGGCAATAAGCACGTTATTCGCGGCGAACATTTTGATGTCATGAAAGATGGCGCAATGGTGTGTAATTCCGGTCACTTTGATATTGAAATTGACCTGAAAACCTTAGCGGCTAAAGCAACCGAAATTAAAGAAGTTCGGAACTTCACCCAAGAATATAAACTCAACAATGGTAAATCC
The DNA here is from genome assembly GCF_014697575.1 of Planktothrix sp. FACHB-1365. Lineage (GTDB taxonomy): Bacteria > Cyanobacteriota > Cyanobacteriia > Cyanobacteriales > Microcoleaceae > Planktothrix. The sequence continues at coordinate 11,335 of NZ_JACJSC010000027.1, forward strand.
GTTGTGGTGTTGGGAGAAGGTCGTTTAATTAACTTAGCCGCCGCCGAAGGACATCCGAGTGCGGTGATGGATATGAGTTTTGCCAACCAAGCCTTAGCTTGTGAATATTTAGTCAAAAATAAAGGCGAATTAGAAGCAGGTATTCATTCCATTCCCAAGGATGTTGATGAAGAAATTGCTCGTTTGAAACTGGTGGCAATGGGGATTAAAATTGATAGCCTCACCACCGAACAAATTGAGTATATCAATTCTTGGACATCAGGAACATAAATTAAGTTTAGGGTGAATTTCACCTCAGAAACCGGGTTTCTAAGTGATTTAGGGAATGAAATCAAACTTTTTCCTTCAGAAACCCGGTTTCTAATTTTAGCAACTACACTTTTAAAAAAGATTATGACTGAATGGATTACGAATACAATGGCTTCCCTGGGTTATCTGGGAATTGGCTTATTAATGTTTTTAGAAAATCTGTTTCCCCCCATTCCGTCTGAGTTAATTATGCCCTTAGCGGGTTATACGGTTTCCCAGGGAAAAATGGAAATGTTACCTGCTATTTTAGCGGGAGTTATCGGAACAATATTAGGGGCATTTCCTTGGTATTATGCAGGTAAATTCGTTGGAGAAGAACGCTTAAGACAGTTAGCAGATAAATACGGAAAATGGATTACAGTGTCGGGTGCAGATATCGATAAAGCAAATAATTGGTTTACTCGATATGGCGGTAGGGCCGTTTTTTTATGTCGTTTAGTTCCTGGGGTGAGAACTATTATTTCCTTACCTGCGGGTCTTAACGATATGCCCTTAATTCCCTTTCTGATTTATTCTACCATTGGCACAGCCCTTTGGGTGAGTTTCTTAACAGGTGCAGGCTATTTGTTAGGTGACCATTATGAGTTAGTTGATGAATATTTAGGCCCGGTTTCTAAGATTGTATTATTAAGTTTAATCATTTTGTTTGGACTTTGGGTGATTCGCAAAAATATGAGAAAAAGTGCAGAATAGTTGACCGTTAACAAGGGTTCCAGAAACCGGGTTTCTTACTATTATTTGGGAAATTATATCAAAATTGATACAGAAACCCGGTTTCTAACAGCTTAGTTTTAGGTTCCAGAAACCGGGTTTCTAACAGTTATCTCGGAAATTATATCAAAATTGATACAGAAACCCGGTTTCTAACAGCTTAGTTGTAGGTTTCCAGAAACCGGGTTTCTTACCCTTATCTCGGAAATTATATCAAAACTTACTACAGAAACCCGGTTTCTTAATCTCTACCTTTGAAACTTCTGGCGGAGTCGAGACACTAATAAATCTACTTCGGGTAATCTTAGAAATAGAATTAAGATTGCAAAAACCAATAGTCCGACAAGACCCGGAAGCACTAATTCCATTAATAATACTAAAAAGTCATTACTGCTAATTAACAATCTTAACCCTTGTAAAGTTGCCCAACTGACCGCCCCAGAAATAACACTAATAATCGTTAATCCCAAAAACGGTAAACTCCATTCCCGCCAAGGTAAACCATTTAATCTAATATGTAATAGCCATAAAAACATCACCATTGAGACAATATTAACCCCAACCGTTGCTAATACTAAACCGGGCGCGCCCCAATATTTAACGAAAATAAAATCTAATACCCCATTTAAGAAAATATTAAAAATACTGACTCTAAATGGGGTTTCTCCATCCCCTAACCCATAGAATACTCGGACTAATACATCTCGTCCTAAATAAAAGAACATCCCCACTGAATAAGCCATTAAAATCGAAGCGACAAACTCCGATGCTTCTAAATTAAACGCATACCGTTCATAAACTACCCTCACCGTCGGTAAAGCTAAAGCCACCATTAATGTACTTAAGGGTAACATTGTAATTGCCGTTAAAATTAACGACTGACGAATCCGGTCTTTTAATTCTGGCCAGTTTTCAGGATCTCTCAAACGAGCAAAAAGCGGTAAAAACGGAACCAAAATCATATTAGAAATGATTCCCAAGGGAGTTTGAACTAACAACCCAGAATAGCCCATTGCCGATGCAGCTTGAGGAATATAAGAGGCGAAAAATAAATCCGTATAGACATTAATTTGTAACATTCCTGATGATAATGTAGCGGGTAACATGACTTTCATCACATCTTCTAACCCTGGAATTTTAAAATTAAATCGGAGACGTAACGTTCCTAACCCGGATTTCCACATCGCCGGAACTTGAATTAACCATTGTAAAACCGCCCCGGCTAAAGTTGACCACGCTAAAACTTCTCCCCCTAAAACCATATATTTAGGACTATCAACATCATCTCCTAAAATACCAATTAATACCCCTAATCCTAAAATTAAAGCAGCACTGGAAAATAACGGACTAATGGAGGGCAACCAATACATATCCGCCGCATTTAACGTGCCAAATCCAATGCCAATTAACCCCGCAAATAACGCCATCGGAGCCATAATTTTTAACTGTTCAATGGCAATACTTCGGGTGGCTATTCCTTCCGGTGTTAGCATTAAACCCGGAGCCATTAAATCAATTAAGGGAGTGGCAAAAATGACTAATCCGACGGTTATAATTAATAAAAATATTCCGACTAATGTAGAAACCGTCTCGACTAAAACTTCTGCATCTTTGCGGTCACGGTTAGCTAACGCACTGACAATAGCACTATGAAAGGGGCCGTTAATTCCCCCTAATAATATTAATAGAAATCCGGGGATAACATAAGCATAATTATAAGCATCAATGGCTGGCCCCACACCAAAAGCCGCCGCCATCACTTGTTGACGAACTAAGCCAAAAACTTTACTAATGAGGGTGGCAACTGCAACAATAGTAGCAATTCCGACTAACGAACGAGAGCGTTTTGGTTCTTCTGACACGAAACATCCACAGGGGTTAAAATCCAAACCCTAGTTTAATCGGGAATTGACCAATATTCAAACAAGTTCATCATGGGTTCTTATTTGTATCGCTATCCATCCCTTGAGTCTGGGGTTTTGCTCAAACGTTATAAACGATTTTTAGCTGATATTCAGTTAAGCTCTGGGGAGGTCATTACCGCCCATTGTCCCAATACAGGGCCCATGACCGGGGTTTGTATCCCTGGAAACTTGGTGATGGTGTCTCACAACGCCGGGAAAACTCGCAAATATCCCTACACTTGGGAGTTAATTCAGTTAACCTCGGAGGTTGACCCCCTAAATAATCAGTTAACTTGGGTGGGAATTAATACCGCTTTACCGAATAAAGTGATTTATTTAGCCTTAATAGAACGGTTATTTCCTGAATTAGGAAATTATAGTGAAATTAAGAAAGAAGTTCCCTATGGAATCGATTTAAAAAGTCGGGTTGATTTTGTCTTGAAAGGTGAGGATAAACTGATTTATTTAGAAGTTAAAAATACGACTTGGTGTAAGGGGGAAATTGCTTTATTTCCTGATACGGTGACAGAACGAGGACAAAAACATTTAAAGGAATTAATTGAAATTGTTAAACAAGGCGATCGCGCCGTAATGTTATACTTTATTAATCGCGGAGATTGTACCGAATTTGCCCCCGGAGATATTGCCGACCCGGTTTATGGTCAACTCTTGAGAATAGCAATTTCAGAAGGGGTAGAAATCTTACCTTGTCGGTTTGAAGTTACCCCGGAAGGAATTCAATATTTAGGATTAGCAGAATTATCATTTGATGGGACTGATGGACTGCCTAGCATAGACACAAAAAAGCAATGATTGATTTTGCTTATTATTGAGTATTTCCTGTAGATCAATCTCAGGTTTTAATAAAATGAAACAAAAGAAAAACTTTATTTATATTCGTTGATAAAATTTAAGGCTAGACTTTGGAAAAAGCAATTATAATCACTCTCAAGGCAAGAATAAGCCTTCTACAAGAATGAAAAAGTTAGGTTCGAGGACTTAATATGGACACAAGTAGATTAGTAGCAGTCTTGGATGAAGCCATTTCCCAAGATCGCTCTCTTGAAGAAAAAATTTTTTTAAAACTGTTAAAACAGGTTTGGCAAGTAGATTGGACAGTAGCACCTTACGATGTCTTCATTCACATGATTGAGTGGGATATTCCTTATTTTTTAAGATTTATGGCGATTGATGAAGGAGACGAAGCTGAAGAACAACAGTTAATTCAAGATTGGATTGAATCACGGGTTCAGTTACGCAAGAAAACCACCGGCTATGAATGGAAACGTCAGATGGTTGCGTTGATTGATGAAGCTAATCACCTGCGGGTGGCTGCTAGACAAGAATAATATTCACTGAGGCTGCTGGTTAATAAAAAAATAATTTTTAACCCCTGATTGGCTTAACTTTATTTAAAACGTTAAGTCAATCTTTTTTATAAATTTTCTCTGTTTTTTAAGCGGTAATGTTATACTTTATTAATAACGGAGATTGTACCGAATTTGCCCCCGGAGATATGGCTGACCCGGTTTATGGTCAACTGTTGAGAATAGCCATTTCAGAAGGGGTAGAAATCTTACCTTGTCGGTTTGAAGTTACCCCGGAAGGAATTCAATATTTAGGATTAGCAGCCTTACCCTTTTTGTCCGGTCTTAGTAATCCTTAAAAACCCGCTTATTCTGATTTCTTTTGAGTATTTAAAACCTTCCACATCACGAACAATAAAATACTCAAATATCCGAATACTGCTAACCAGTCGAGGATGCGACTATCAATCGTGAAAGTTGTAGAATTCATGGGCCATAAAATATTGCTTAATCCGTTTTTCTGTTATTTATTTTTTATGACCTTTATCCGATTTACCCCCTATTAATCGATCCACTAAATCTTTATGATAATTGGGTGGAACCTTAACTACTTCACGTTGGGGTGGAGTGGGGGTTGGTGTCGTTGGACGAGAAACTTGAGTTTGGGAGGCGACGGGATTGGTATAGGGGGGACGTCCGAAGCCTAAAATAATTCCTGGAGTCCGGGAACGTCGCATGACTTCCCCCCCATTCGCATCATTGCCAATTCCTGTATTTCCTTCAATACTAATAATACTGCCATCGGATTTAACGGATTCCACAATGCCAACGTGATCCGCAATTCCATCTCCTCGCCAACAGAAAAATACCACATCCCCGACCCTGGCATCGTAAAACCATTGACCCCGATTTCTAAACCAAGACACCCCATCGGGACAGTAGGCGAATCCTTTAGCACTTCTAATCGGCAGGGGTAAACCAATTTTATCAAAACAAAAGGATACAAAAATTGCACACCAAGGAACGTAATTCATCCCGTACCATTGGCCATACTTATTACCATTACTACCAGCAGGATATTCCGCATACCCCACTTCACCAGCAGCAATCCGAATTAAATTAGCAGCAGTTGTCATTAGAAGTCTCCAAAATTTTAGATTAATGGGGATAAAGTAGGGGGATAGAGGTCTGATTTGTTTCTGTTTTGGCGTGATGGGGGTTACCCACTAACATTGTGTTTACCACTGTTCTAACATAAGTTCTAATGGTTTTTAGACCCTCCAGTCCACTTCAGGTTTTTTAAAGAATGATACCATCTCAATATGCCTCATTCTCCTCAAGTGCCTGATAATTTATTTCAGGGAAATTGACGGTTAATCCGACTTGATTTTTAAATTGAGGCTTGGCGTTTAATTTGTTCCCGTTCTATAGCTTCAAATAAAGCTCTAAAATTCCCCTCGCCAAAACCCTGAGCTTGTCGCAGTTGACCTTGAACAGTACAAATTTTTCGTTCAATAAATTCAAAGAAAAACGTCGGTTCTTCAAAAATCGGTTGGGTAAAAATTTGTAATAGCATTGCTTCTGGGCTTAAGGGTTCCCAATCGATTAAAATTTGATCCGCTTTTAACCGTTCCCAATCAATTAATAAGGGGGAATCATGCCAACGGTTTTGTAATTGCAAATAATATTCATCGGGAACGGTTAAAAAAGATAATCCTCTTTGTCTCAAATGATTAACCTGTTGTCCTAAATTTGAAGTTTTTAGAGCAATATGTTGAATTCCTGAACCGCGATTAATCTCTAAAAATTCTTGAATTTGAGAATTAGCTGATGTGGGTTCATTAATTGGAAACTGAACTTGACCTTGGGGATGAACCAAGACTTGACTATTTAATCCAGAACGTTCAGTTTGAATTTCAAAACTCTGTTGCGGTTGAAACCCTAAATAATTTTGATACCAAGAAATGGCGGTTTTTAGATCTCCAGATTGTACATTTAAAACAACGTGATCAATGGACAGTAAACCCGGAGCAGCGAGGGGAAATAGCTCAGGAAAACCCGGAAGCAGTTTTCCAGGGAAAGAGCCCGTTTGTTCAGTAAAGGTATGACGTAATCCTTGCCATCCTTCTAAGGTTAAGCATTTTAAAGTTTCTCCTTGATAGGAATAAGATTTTAAGGGGGAAATGACCCGAACGCCTTGTTCGAGAAGGGGTTTAATCCTTAATTCTAAATCTTGAACTTGAAAGCCAACATCTACCACCCCAGACGGATGAGCCTGCAAAAATTGCGCCACAGGACTCTCAGGAGTCAGGGGGGAAGACAATAGAAAATAAACTGAACCTTGGTAAACGATTTCGGTTTGGGTGTGAAAAAGGTTCCGACTCCCAATTCCTTGAAATCCTAAATTATGAATAAACCAATCCCGTGTTCGTTTGGCATCTTGAACATAGAAATGGACATGATCAAACTCCATCATTCAGCGTTCAATAAGCAACAATATAATTAATTTTAGAAAAATAAATGACTTTCGGGTTGAATATTAATTTCCATTGGAATCGCCTGGGGTTCTGCTGATAACGCATAAAGAATGGAGTTAGCAGCCGTTTCCACACTCAACATTTTTGAGCGATCAACTTTTAAACTAACGTTATCCCAAAAGGGAGTATCGACACCCCCAAAATAGAATAAGGTCACTTTAATTCCATAGCGTCTGACTTCATCAGCAAAACATTTACTAAACCCTACTAATCCAAATTTAGAGGCAGAATAGGCACTCGACATCGCCATCGAATGTTTGCCTAAAATCCCGACAACGTTACAAATATGTCCTGATTTTTGCTGTTTCATAATATTAGCAGCAGCTTGACAGGTATAAACTGATCCTTTTAAATTGAGATTTAACATCCCATCTAAATCAGCAGGTTCAATTTTATTCCACTGTTTTAAAATTCCGGCACCCGCAGCATTGACTAAGATATCAATTTGACCAAAATAATCGCTGGTTTTTTGCATTAAACCCTCTACTTGTTGGGGGTCGGTGATATCTGTAGAAACGGGTAATACTTCCGTTGTTTCTAAGTTTTTCGCCAAGGTTGCCAATTTCGTACTATTTCTGGCGGCTAAGACCAGTTTTGTTCCGTTTTGGGCTAATTTTTGAGCAACCGTTGCTCCGATACCTCCCGTTGCGCCGACAATAACAGCGACTTTGTGATTCATCATTCTTTACATTTCTTAACGATTGTTCTGAGTATAACAAATCTTGTCAATTTTGTAGAGACGTGCTAGGTTACATTTCTAGGGGGATTGTAATTTAACTCTCCAATCTTTATCGGTTTTTTCTAAATTAAAAGAATCGCTTAAGGTTAAGAGCTTTTGAAAATTGCCTCCTAATCTTAATTTTTTGATAATTTGAGTAATTGGAACTCCATATTTTCGATTGAATTGGCTGCCTAAAATTGATAAAGAAACATGATTTTCAGAAGAATTTAAGGTCAATTCCTGCATAATTTTAATTAAGGCTTTTTCCAGATCTTCTAAAGACTCAATCACAGGAAGTTGAGAGAATTCAGTTTCAGTTAAAGCCAAGGGTTGAGTTGAGGAAGGTTGAATCTCAAATAAGGTGACATAGCTGGGAGATTTCTCAGAAGGTTGATGAACGACAAAAATATGGGGATTTTTGACAAAGATATCTCTGCCTTGATAATCGGAAAAATGGGAAGCCACAACTTGGCTAACGGTTAAATGATAAGTATCTTTATACAAAAAGGCAACCCGATTCAGTTTAATCCATTGGCAATGAGATCGTTTTTGCTCTAATTTAATAATTTCTTGTAATTGCACAATAAATTGATCTAAAGTCGGAATGGGAGGAATGGGAGTTAAGGAATAAGTATTGATTTGACCTGTGCGGGTATTTAGCACTGTAATTTTAGATCTATTTTTACTCACTTGATAAACGGTTAACCCATGATTTTGTAAGGTATTACATAAATGAGTTAAGCCAAGATCGGAAGAACAAACTAACACTTCTTTTGCCGTTGGATAGTGAACAAAAATCGAGGAACCCACCGTTGACATTTTTAAATCTGCACTATCTTTGCCGGGGGGAACATGAATTAATTGATAACCCCGTTGATGATATTCTAAATCTTTTTTTCCCATGCTACGCCAATTCGCAAAGGCGACTTTAATTTGCATGGGATATAAGCAAATGGTTTCTAAAAATTTCTCCGTTTCCAAATCTAAGGGCAGATTTTCAACATCTAGTAATAAAATACTAATTCCGACTTCGCTGGGACTTCTGCCATTAAATAAACCGTGAGAAGGGGATTGATTCACTAAAGAATAATCCGCAAATAATAACGCTAAATCGGGGTCTGTGAGTTGTTCTAGTTTAACAATTAAGGATTTATACTCAGGAGAGCGTAAAAATTCAACACTGAACAAGCGGTTTAGATAGGCTTTTAGTTTAACAAATAGTGCCTCTTGATGTCTAGCTTGACTTAATCCTTGATTAAGCTGACGAATCAATGAGGATTGATATTCAGATTGTTGCCAAGGAATATGACGATAACGGGAGTTAATCCAGTTAGGATGTTGATGCTGAAAATTCACTAATGTTCGACAAACATAGTGACTGATGGCGGGAACAACAAGGGTTCCATTGTCTTGAATTTTGCTGGCTTGCTCGAACATAACCCTGACTTGGCTACGGGTTGTCTTGTGTTATTAAGGTTAGCACGTTTGGGAGAAACCCAACAGATAAGCTATCCCTACCACAACTTACGGTTGAGATCGGGTGTGGTGTGTCCCCCAGGTGGCAGATGTCAGGAGTTGCTGATTTCTACCTCGGTTGATTTGAGGTGAAATCAAGAGATTTTAAAGGCTTAAACAATCTATATCTTCTGCTAGAGAGAAAATTAAAGAAAGGGTTTGTGGGAAACTAATAACTTATTACTTATGATAGAGGAATAATTATTTTAATCTCGTTACCGTAGATTTGGATTAAAAAATAAAATCCTCTTGAAAATAGGAATAAATTAATCATGAAATCCGGCTTTTTTAGAATGGTTTCTAATATCCGTTCTTTTTTAATGCAGCTTCAAGTTCAACGTTTTTTTGCTGTGGTTTTAGTAGGCTTTGTCTTGCTGAACACAACGGTTGATGTTCAAAAATATGATAGAAGTAACCCGGTTAATAAGGAAAGAATAGACCAAGTTGCTCATCAAAAAGATTCCGATAGACCCAAAACGACCGGAGAATTTTTAGACGAAGCCGAAGGAGATGTTCCCTTAAATGAACGCTTCAAAAATATTACCAGAGATTCAGCAGAAGCCTTTAAAGATTGGGGTGAAACTTATTCAAAAGGAGTTCAAAACACGGGTGAGAAATTAAAAGACAATACCACAGAAGCAGGCAAAAATATCATTGATAAAGTTACACCGTAATTTATAGTCACGGTTGTTTCCAGCATTGCTTAAAAAATCCTTTGGAATACATTCCCCTGTAGGGGTGAGGAAACCTCGCCCCTACGATGCGCGGTAATGGGTACAGAGGAAGATTTGGGATTTTAATTACAAATTCCTATGGTTTGAAGGAATTAAATCCTCAATCAGAATAATCTGCCTTTTTTCATTAAATGTAATTTTTTTCTGATCTTGAAGTTGTTTGAGTAAGCGAGTAATAGTAACACGGGTTGTGCAACAAGCCATCGCTAATTCTTCATGAGTGAGACGAATATTCAGACAAATTCCTTCATCAACAGGTGTACCGACTTCCTTTTTTAATAAATGAAGTAACTGATACAAACGAGTGGCAAGTTGTCGTTCTCCCGATAATGCTAATAAAGCTTCAGTTTGGTGCAGACGAGAAATAATACCCGTCAATAAAAGTTGAGTTAAATCATGAGATGCTGCGACTTCAGCATGGGTAAAACTCATTAATTCAACTTGAGAAAACGCACTCGCTTCATAAATTGCTAGAGACGTTAATTCTTTACCAAAAGAAGCTCCTGGCCCTATAAAACCCAAGAGAATTTCTTGACCTTGGTGATTGAGGGTTGTTAATTTAACTAATCCTTGAACGACATACCATACCGTTTCTTGAGAAAGGGGAATTAATTCTCCTAAATGAGAACTGAGCAAAGGATAATTTTCCAGAAAAATCGTCCTTTGCTCAGAAGAATTAATCGGGTTTTGTTGTAATAAAGCAAGGCGTTTGCGTTCAGTCAGATCTCTTAAAACCCAATGAATACTAACGGGTTTGTTAGTTTGATCTCGGTTAATTTGGGTTATACAAGCGACATCTAAAGATTTTCCATCCCGACAGGTTAATCCGATTTCCCACTCATGAAAACAATCTCGTTCTTGTCGGCGAATCAGTTCTGAACGAAAGAATTGACGGTCTTGTTCACAGATATATAAAGATAAGGGTTTTCCCACAATAAATTGTTCAGGAATTCCCAATAGTTCTGCGGCTGCGCGATTTGCTTGTTGAATAGTTCCTTCTAAACTTGTGATCAAATAAGGTTCTGGAGCTAAATAAAATAAATCTTCATACCGTTTGCGTTCATGAACAGAAGCTTCTAATGCTTCTGCTAAAACCATATTCTTCTCTTGTAATTCCTCCTGAGCAACTTGTAACTCTTCCAACGCCCAACCCATCTCCATGACAAAGGTAGAACTTAACTGGGGAGTTAAAGCTTTGATGGGTTCAGCACCATGAAGTAATCTAGAAAAGCGATCTTGCATCGCCAGAACTTGTTTGGAGAAACGATTCAGATCCATGCCCATAGACTCTACGAGGTTTTATGAATCAAGACTATAGAAAATTTTTTCTTTTTAACATGACCTAAAGACAGAAATCTTGAGTTTGACTAAAAATCAATTCTGTCTATTGATTATTATTTATGATGATGAAGATTTGAACCATTTTAGAACATTTAACACAATATTGGCAGGAATAGTATGACCGCCCGCAAACTCTTGATAAACAACTTCATAACCCGCTTGTTGAATTTGGGGGACAATTTTACGACTACAAGATTGAATCGGCAAAATTTTATCCTCGATACCGTGAGAAATAAATAAACGAGGAGTACCATGAAGTTTTCCAGGTGCCATAAATCCAGGGGAAAACGCCATAATATGAGAAAATAAATCCCCATTAGTTAAACCCACACTTAACGCATAGGTAGCACCATCAGAAAAACCGGCGATCGCTAAATGAGATGAATCAATATTATAGTTGCTTAAAACCTGACTTAAGGCTAAATCCATAAAGGCTAAATCAACACTAAAATTCCCTCGAAGTCGATCCCAAGTTTGTCGGCGAGAATCAATGGCTAATAAGATTAATCCTTGTGATTCTGCTAAAGGGAGAAAGGGCATAATTCCGGCTTTGGCATTGCTACCCGCCCCATGTAACGTTAAAATGAAAGGAGCAGGTTGAGAAGGATGATAACTAACGGGAATAAAAACTAAGCCATCACGATTTTTATCTAAATTTAAAGGATATAAACCCAATTTATTACTATGGTTTTGCTTCATGGGTCGTGCTGATAAGTATCCGGTTTGAGTAGATGGGTTCATGGTAATTGTGTGGGTTTAGAGGTTGTTTAAGACACTGTTCTATAAGATCTGCGGCTCGTTTAACACCTCCAGCTTGGCGAATAGAATCCCTAATTTTTAAGGCATTTTCTGAATAAGATTTTTCCGTTAAAACCTGTTGAATCGCTTGTCGTAATCGAGCAACATTTAAACGGCTAACGGGGATGACTTCTCCGGTTTTTGTCCAACGAATTCGCGCCCCGGTTCCCGGTTGTTCAAAGGTAATCGGAATGGCGACTAAAGGAACCCCATAACTTAAAGAATCCATCACCGTATTCATTCCCCCATGAGTAATTGTTAAACTTGCTTTTGCTAATACTTCAACTTGGGGTGCATACTCAACGACTAAAGGAGAACCGGGTAAGGTTTTAACTTCAGTTTCGCTCATCCCCCCTCCATGAGTAATTACTAATTGAGCATCTAATTCTTGACAAGCTTCTGCAATTGATCGAAATAAATTAACCTTTGTATTTTGTACACTTCCTAAAGAAGCATAAATTAAAGGTTGTCCGGTCAAACGTTCATAAGGAAAGGAAACGTTTTGGGGTGATTGATTGCGAAAAGGGCCTGTATAGTAGAAATTTTTGGGTAAATTCGGAATCGGAAAATCAAAGGCTTCTGGTTGTTGACTAATATGGGCGAGTCGAGTTGAAGTTGCGCCATATAAATGAGGATAAGGCGGTAATTTCCACTGGTGTCGGTAATGATTAATTGTGTTTAAAATCGGTTGACAACTATAATCTAAAATAAAATAGGCAATTTGATTGCGAATTTTTGCCCAAGGTTGATTTTGATATAACCAAGGGGTAAAAAAAGGAGGAACATCCCCACGACGATGAATCGCTTGACCACAGGACACGACAATTAAGGGTAAATTGAGGTATTCTGCAATCGTTTCTCCCACAGGTTCAAGTTGATCAACTAATAAAGCTTCTATTCCTAATTTAGCGATCGCTTTGGGTGCATCTTGACACAAAATTTCTGTGAAGTGTTGACAGAAATCGACGGAATATTGCAGAGCTTTAATTCCACTTAATTGACCCAGTTGCTGAAAGGTTTCTGCTAACAGTCTGGGTTGATAAATAGACAGTCCAACGGGATAAAATTCTAAGCCTTCTGATTGAACTTTTTTCTCCAGATCAATCAGTTGTAAAACGGTAACTTGATGTCCTCGTTTTTGTAATTCACGTCCTAAAGCAGACTGAGGATTTAAGTGACCGGGATAGGGGGGACAAATAATACCAAAATGCGTCATAAATCATTAAGGGTTAGGAATGATAGATAGCAGAGATATACTTAATTTTGCAAAAAAAATACTATCACTGACATCATCCTTAATGTTGACTATTAGCGGTTAACTGTTAACCGTTGATGTTCACTTTTGACCTAAGTTTTATTAATTTTAACTAGATGGAAATTTATCAATATGAGCATTGGCTTTGAGATGTAACCAACCTGATGTAATTTCAAATTGATCGAGGGTCAGTGTTGTCCCTGCTTTTTCCAAATTTTTGAGATCAAGAATTTCGCTAAAGGTCGTAAAGAGATGGGTAATTTGTTCAGGAGGAAGGGAAGACGGGGTAGCTAAGGGAAACAGTTCAAGCAATAAGGTTTTGCGATCGCTATTAATTTTAGCAACTGCCATTACAGTGAGTTCTGGGGAGTCTCCCATTCCGTCTATTGGATTAATTTTAAAAGCAATTCTACCATTTTCTAGTAACTTTAACTGAACGGTTTGTTGCAATTTACGATGAAGAGCTTCATGGAGATTACCTTCATTAACCTCTAACTCTAGTTTACCTTCTGAAGGATGAACTAATTTAATTTTTCCCCGAATTGCACTCATGGGTTGAACCGTAACTTGACCAATATCTAATTTAAACATCTCTATTTGCAGAGGATTTTGCATTGTGAGATGATTAATTTTAATGGCAATATGATCAATATCTCCATGGGTAATTTTTTGCAGATTTGTTTCAATATCAACTTCTAATTTTTGTGCCTTAATTTGGGTAGAAAGGGCAACTTCTGCAATTTTATTCAGGGTTTGTTTTGCAAATCCAGTTTTTTCTGACATCATTTTTCCAGGGAGGGTAAAGGATTAAGGGCTGAGTTGAGGGTTGCGAACGTTGGGAAGTTGCCACCAAGGAACATTAGGATATTGATGGTGTTCTTGATGATAACCAAAGTGATAACAAGTCATAAACGACCAAAAAATTGGTAAGGAATTACTTTGAGCACAGTGATCATTTTGATATCCTCCTGGGGGTTCTCGATGGGTGAGAAAAGTTCCAAAATAAAACAATTGAAAGGAACTACAGATAAACGGAATGATCCAAAATAAAGCCAAATTAAGGATAGAAATATGAAATAAAAGTTGAATGCTATGGAATACAAATGCCCATTTAATTAACCGCCACCAACTCCAGTATCTAATCATAAAATACAGATACCAAGAAATGAGACTTTGATGCTCACCATCATGGAAGTCAGGATCATTGTCGCTGGCGGGGTAGCGATGATGCAGCCAATGTTTTTTGAGCAATTCTTCATAGGAAAATAATCCATAAAGCGTGACCGCAATCGACCCAATTAAATGATTTAGCTTTAGATTATTAGGATAAAGAGAACCGTGCATGGCATCATGAGCCGTAATAAACAAACCTGTATATAAAAAGGTTTGTAAAAGCAGGGCTAACCCAATTATAACCCAATTAGTTTGAGAGAGATCTAAAGATAAAAATCTGATGAAGCAAACTGTCCAGATTGCTATAATAGTGAGGGCAATCCATAACCCAGCTTGGGTTTTTGTTGTTGAGTTAATCTGAGCTACAGTAGAATTTTTATTGATTGCTAATTCTGAAGGAATAGAATCTTGGATATCAAGATAGTGGTAATCTAAGACTGAGGGATTAGACATAAAAAAATCTGTATTCTTATACACCATAAATAGTTGCTTTATTTTTTATTGGCTACACAAAATATTCAACAACACTGTTCTGAGTTTACGGAATTCATATCAAAAAACTGTCTATCAAAAGAAATAAAAAATAATGGTAATGCTTGGCGACCGATACTACTTGCAGCTTATTTATAATGATTGAGATTAGGATATCAAAAATAGTTATCATTGTATCCATCTAACTCAGACTGGTGGCAAAGTTAGGATCTAATGTTGATTTTTGATGTGATTGCCTGAACTCGTTTCAATCGGAATAGGGAATTAGGAACAGAAAATAGATCAAGGTTGAGATGAAATTATAGCTTTAGATTGAAGAATGATTCATTGATATTTCTTAGAATTAAACCATTAAGAAATTAATTGTTAATCGAGTTCAAGGTTAATTTTATGATATTCCCATTGATTATTTTCTATTCTCCTACACCGCCTGTAATTGCTCAAATTAGCCCCATTCCTGACCCAACGGTTCCCGATCCCCTTCCGAACCCAAACCCCCTTCCTGACCCCCTTCCTAACCCCATTCCAAATCCAATTCCTGACCCCAATCCCCTTCCTGACCCGGTTCCTCCCATTCCTCAGCCTGTCCCTGGGCCAATTCCTCAACCTGTACCGGGGCCAATTCCTCAACCGTTATAAGGGTTTTAAAGTTTAATACCCAAGACTTGGGTGAACGCACCTCTGGCTTGGGTAACACGGATTTAGACTTGCTATATCATATTTAATTGTGAGTCGCTGCTCCTATCATTAACACCACAATACAAGCCAATAAACCCAATGTACTCGCTACACCAAATTGCGAACTAATCCGTGTCAGAGCAGGTAAATCGCCTTTTTTTTGAACTTGCCACCAAATATAAATTGCAATTGCAGTCGCCACTAAAATATATACAATTACTGCCAAATGAATACGATCAATAAGTGTTAAATAAGCCATTGAACCTAAGTCGCCGCTATTACTACGCAGACTCAAAATAACAGCAAATAGGGAAGTTCCGTGTAGTCCAAAGCGGGCGAGAAGTGATCCGATATCTGGCTCATAAAGAAAGTAGGAAACTAAACATAATCCTACCGAGGCTAATGCTCCAGCAATCATTTTAAAGAAGCCAGTAATATTTGTTCGGTGTAATTCAATCATAATTTCAAATCGGGAATATGCACTGGCTGCACCGGGTGGTAAAGTTGGATTACCAAAGTTAGAGAGATACTGTTTATCAATAGCATTAAGGGTAAGTTTCTTGATTTTCCAACCCTCTAATTTAATATCCTGATCTATGGAAGAATTAGCGATATCAGGTTTATAACTAAATGAATGAATATCATCTTCCGTTTCTTCAAAAATAATTTTTAGCTTTTGCTTATCAAAGGGAAAATTTCGCATATTCCAATCATGACGAAATGTTCCACTTACCTTTTTTTGAACCCAAATTCCCTTAGATGTAGGAATAGTTAAATTGTTAGGTGTGTCTATTCTAACAGCATTCATAAATTCCAGAGAATCAAAGGGATTTTTTTCGCCTTTATCAATGAGGCTCCAGAGCCAGAAGTTGGCTGAAAATGAACCATTAGAAATGTTAAAGTCACTAAGTGTATCTATGAAGATACCTATAGGAGCTTGCTGTTTTTGGGTTAGTGTTTTTGCTTGGACTGGTAATGGGTTCTGGATGAGAAGAATAATGAGACAACCGAAAAAGAGTGCTAATTTAATCAGACGTTTAGGTAATATCATATAATTTAAGCCTTCAAAGTCACTAAACCAAGATTAGTCGTAGATTTACACAGAAAAAGCGGGAACTTGACATGGGGAGTCCGACGGCAATATATCGAGGAAATTGGAAAAACAGACAATGGAATCGTCGCAGCGACTAGCCATCTTTATGATGGGAAAAAGATCTCACCCTTACATTATAGAATTATATCAAAAAGTAGATGTCGATTTCCAGATTATTTGTCAGTGGTGACAGATTGTTGTCCTTTTGGAAAAAAGAAGAGGAACTGAACTTTTTCAATACCAGGGCCAATTCCTCAACCGTTATACGGGTTTTAAAGTTTAATTCCGAGGACTTGGGTGTAGGCACCTCTGGCTTGGGTAACGCCAATGGTTCGTTGAGACGCTTCCATCATCGGACGGCGTAAGCTAACAACAATAAATTGAGCTTGTTCGGTTTGACTTTTAATCATTCTAGCCAATCTTTCCACGTTTGCTCCATCTAAAAACATATCAACTTCATCAAAGGCATAAAACGGGGAAGGACGATATCGTTGTAGAGCAAAAATAAAGCTTAAAGCCGTTAAAGATTTTTCACCTCCCGACATTGAGGTTAACCGTTGAACGGGTTTTCCTTTCGGGTGAGCAATTAAATTTAACCCACTACTAAAGGGGTCTTCTGGGTTATCAATTTCTAAATAACCATCCCCTTCAGACAGTTGAGCAAAAATGGTTTGAAAATTCTCATTAACGGCATCAAAGGCTTCTTGAAAAGCACGACGGCGTAAGGTGGTAAAGTTCTCAATTCTCAATAATAATTCGGTTCTTTCCCCTTCTAAGGTAGTTAATTTTTGGGTTAATTCTTCTAAGCGAGTTTGAGTCCGTTCAAATTCTTCTAACGCTAACATATTCACAGGTTCTAAGGCTTCCATGCGTTTTTGGAGCGATCGCAATTCTCGCTGTAAACTGGCTAAATCTAAATTTTGAGGAATATTCGGTAACGGTTCAGGAAGTTCTGTCCGAATAGCGGCAATTTGTTCTAATTTTATAGTTAATTGTTCCCGTCTTCCTTGTTGGGTTTCTTGTAATTTTTCAATTTGCCAATCTAATTGTTGTTTGGCTAACCGCAATTCTCCTAACTGGGTTTCTACCTGATCCCGTTGTTTTTTCTCCTCTCCTAATTTCGCTTCTACTTGGGACACTTTCACACGGGTTTGTTGAATTTTTTGATGAATTTCTGCCAATTGAATCTTGACAATTTCTAACTTTTGTGTTAAAGATTTCTGTTCTTGACGAATAGTTTCTAATTTCTGATTTCCCTCTTGAATTTTATCCTGTAAACGGGTTTGTTGATTCTCAATTTCAATTAACCGTTGTTGCACAGTTCTCAGGGCATTTTCCTTTTGTTGTAACTCAGTTTCCTGACTTCTTAATACCCCTTGAAGTTGTTGCCATTCACTATGACTATGGGTGGCTTCTAATTGCGCTAAAACTTCCCGATCTTGTTGTAATTTCGTTTCTAAATTGGGAATTTCTGCCTCTAAATTCTTTAAGCGAATTTGGGCGGTATTCAATTCTTGGGTATTTTTTTCTAATTGCGATCGCAGTTGTTCCTGTTGATTATTTAAGGTCTTAATTTCCGACTCTAATAAGGAAACTTGTTGTTGATGATCTCGCAAGGTTTGTCTGACTTCGTTGAGTTGTTGCGATCGCACTTTCACCGTTTGACTCGTTTCTTCAATACTGCGGTTACACCGTTCTAAAATTCGTTCAATTTCCTCTAACCGTTCTTTCAATGCTGCAATATTTCTGGCTTCGGCTGACCCTTGATCCGTGCCAAAATGTAACGTAGACCGAGAGGAAACACTTCCCCCCGTCATGGCTCCGGTTGTTTCTAATAATTCTCCTTCTAAAGTTACAATGCGATATTGTCCTAACACTTTTCGAGCATTACTTAAATTATTAAAAACTAAAGTATTGCCAAAAACATAAGCAAAAATATCTTGATATCTCGGTTCATATTCGATTAAATTCACCGCTAAATCA
This sequence comes from Planktothrix sp. FACHB-1365, assembly GCF_014697575.1. GTDB lineage: Bacteria > Cyanobacteriota > Cyanobacteriia > Cyanobacteriales > Microcoleaceae > Planktothrix. The sequence continues at coordinate 29,886 of NZ_JACJSC010000027.1, forward strand.
ATTAACCCTTGCAAATTTCGCATCGTGGCTAAATTAGGAAGATTTGAACGATTTCCCTGAATTTTATTTAACGGTAAAAATGTCGCCCGTCCCGCTTGTTGACGCTTCAAAAATTCAATAGCCGCCGCCGCCACACTATCATCTTCCACCACAATATGACCCAACCTCGCACCCGCCGCCGTTTCCAAGGCTAACTGATATTGGGGTTCAACTTGTCCCAACTGGCACACCAACCCACAAATACCCGAAATTCCCGACTGAGCAATAATTTTAGTCGCATAACTGCCCGTCGCCTCCTGTTGGGCTTGGTGTTGCGCTTCTAATTTATCCAATTTGCGCTGACGTTCCCGTTGTTCCTGTAACAGACGGGTTTGGGTTTCCTGCTGTACCTGTAAGTCGGTTTCTGCCTCCGTCACCTGTTGAGTTAGAGTCGCCACCTGTTGAGACGTTGCATCCCGTTGAGTGGTAGCACTTTCCAGTGCTATTGTTTTTTGCGATAACTCCTCCCCCAAGGTTGCCAAAGACTGTTGCTGCTCAGAAAGTTGTCGTTGCAACTGTTCAACTCGTTCCCGCAGTCGGGCTTGTTCGGTACGATGGGGGTCAAGGGTTTTTTGCAGGGTTTCAATTTGTCGGTGCAGTTCCGTTTGTTGCACCATCCAGCTTTCTGCCTGTTGTGCCACCTGAGAAGTCGCCTCCCGACTGCGTTCTACCGTTGCTTGCAGGGTGTCCCGTTCCCGTTGGCGTTGACCCAAATTTAAAGTTTCCCGGTCTTTTTCAATGGCTAGAGTATCCAGGGTTTGATATTGTTGACGCAGTTCTTGTTCGGTTTGGTGAATTTGAGTAACGGTTTGTTGCAGAGCGGTTTCCAGTTCCGCAGACCGGGTTTGGAGTTGACGCTGTTGGGCTTCTTCTGTGGCCAAACTCGACTGAAGGGCGATGAGTTCTTCCTCCCCCATCGCCTTAACATGAGCGTTGAGGGCTTCGAGTTGTACCGAGGTGGTGTGAATTTGTTGATCTTTTTGTTGACGTTGTTCGTTAAGTTCCGTTAACGTGCGATCATCGGCTTCTATTTGTTCCCGCAGTCGTCCTTGTTGTTGTTGTAACGTTTGATAATTAAGAACGGTTTCCCATTGACTTTTTTGTTGAAATTCTTCTCGAAGTTGTTGATATTTTTCAGCTTTTGAACGATCCTTATCTAAGCGATCGCGTTGAGCAATTAATTCTTGTTCTACAATACGACTGCGTTCTTCTCGATCCTTAACCGCATCTAATTTTTCCTTAGCTAAGGTAATTTTTCGATCAAAGGAAGCCACCCCCGCCAACTCATCAATAATTTCTCGACGTTCACGGGGTTTCATGGTAATAATACCCGTCACATCTCCTTGTAAAACGACGTTATATCCTTCAGGATATATTCGCAATTTATTCAACTGTTCATGCAATTCTGTTTGAGTACAAGCTTCCCCATTAATATAATAAGTCGAGGTATAAGTTCCCTGTTTTGTAACTCTTAATTTCCGCGCAACCGTCCATTCTAAGGGGGGTTGATAATTCGGTATCTGTAGAGACGTTGCATGCAACGTCTCTACGGGGGTTTCTGTTTCTTCCTCTAATTCTTCCGTTTCTGGGGATAAATTATTATCCATTTCATCACTATTTCTTCCCAAAGGTTCGCCGTCATAGTCCGACAGGTCAAACGTCACCGTTACAAGGGTTTCAACGGTGGTTTTACGACTTTGGGCGTTATTCACGAGATCGGGTAAACGTTCCGCCCGCATTCCTTTAGAAGAGGATAACCCCAAAGCAAATAATAACGCATCCAGAATATTCGATTTCCCCGAACCATTCGGCCCAGAAATGACCGTAAAACCCGGTAGTAATGGGACTGCTGTTGTCCCACCAAAGGATTTAAAGTTAGTCAGTTCGACGCGCTTGATATGAACCATTTGGGCGGATGTAAACGAATCATCTTAGTGGGGACAACTCAAGGGGGTAGTTGTCGGAAGAATCAACAATATTATCAGTTTAGCGTTAATCAAGCAAGGATTGGTTTTTTAGAAGATCGTGATCAAAGGTTATGGTTCCAATGATGTTTCACTTACAATTGTAGGAGCAACTATTGGTAAAACTCCTATTCTACCGATATTATAAATAGTCATGAAACTAACTAAGCTTAACCTTACCAATTATCGAGGAGTAGAAGACCTCGATCTAGCTCTACACCCTAACCTTAACGTTTTTATTGGAGTTAATGGTGCAGGAAAATCCACTATCCTTGATAGTATAGCAATTATGCTCTCTTGGGTCGTTAATCGGCTCCAAAACCCCAGAGCATTCGGTAGACCTATTAACGAGCCAGATATTACCAACGGTAAAGATAGCTCAACCATTCAACTCTCCAGCAGTATTCAGCAACAAGTGATTACTTGGCAACTGGTCAGAATACGCCAAGGACACATCACCCCAAATAGAAGTGACCTAAGTAAACTTAATCCATATATCGAACAACTACGCCAACAAATCACCCTCCAGCCAGAACCAACCAATTTACCCCTATTTGTCTATTATCCGGTTAATCGTGCTGTTCTCGATATTCCCCTACGCATTAAACATAAACACCAATTTAATCCCCTAATCGCTTACAAAGACGCCCTTACCAGTGGGGCAAATTTTCGTACCTTCTTTGAAGGGTTTCGGGAAAGAGAAGATCTAGAAAATGAAAACCTTAAATATCGTGATACCGTTCACAAACCCGATGATTTTTGTTTTCCTGACCCTCAACTGGAAGCAGTTCGTCAAGCTATTTATGGCTTTTTACCCGACTTTTCTAACCTGACCGTGCGCCGTAGCCCTTTAAGAATGGAAATCACCAAACAAGGGCAAATCTTAACGGTTAACCAACTTTCCAACGGAGAAAAATGCCTAATTGCCATGATTGGAGATCTGGCTCGTCGTATGGCGATGCTAAATCCCCAACAGTCCGAACCCCTAAAAGGGGATGGAATCATTCTGATTGATGAAATAGACCTTCATTTACACCCCCAATGGCAACGTTTTTTGATTCCGAAAATGTTAGAAATATTTCCTAATTGTCAGTTTTTTATTTCTACCCATTCTCCCCACGTTATTACCCATGTTCAGCCGGAAAACTTACATCTACTTCAGCAAACAAACCAAGGGATTAAAATTGTTCCTGCCCTTGAATCTTACGGCAAAACCGTTGAACGCATCCTAGAAGACTTAATGGGTTTAGAGACTACTCGCCCTACAGAGGTAGATCTCGCTTTAAGAGAAATCTTTGAAAATATTGCTCGAAATAGACTCCCCGAAGCTAAAGAAAAAATTAAGCTCCTCAAACCCAAAATTAAAGATGACCCTGAATTAACGAAAGCTGAAGTTTTAATTCGTCGGAAGGAAATTATTGGTAAATGAAACAGATCATTAAAGGGAAAGAACCTCAATCTTTCGTTGATTGGAAGATGAGCAAACAATATGAAGAATCAAAAAATAATCCGCCAAGGGTTAGAAGTATCTATGCGCGTTTTAAAAAGACTAAAAAAGTTAAAACTCCTGTAAAAAACTCTTTAATGGCAGAACAGGGCTATATTTGTTGTTATTGTGAGTGCCGAATAGGAGCAGATAACTCTCATATTGAACATTTAATCCCTAGAGATAGTGAATTTCAAAAATCTCTTGATTATGATAATTTATTATGCTGTTGTCAAAAGGATTTAGGAGAAAAGGATTTAGGAGAAAAAGATTTAGAAGTAAAACATTTAAAAGTAAACAAACATTGTGGTCATTCTAAACTTAAAAATATATTGCCTATTTCTCCATTAAACCCTGATTGTGAAACTCGTTTTATTTTTGATGATTATGGTCAAATTTTACCCGCTCAGGAAGATGATGATGAAGCTAAAAAGACTATCGAAATCTTACAATTAAATGTTCCTAAATTAAAAGCTCTGCGTAAAAGTGTGATCGATCCCTTTCGTAACCTTTACCTTGACCCTGATCAGGATCAGGAAGAATTAAGAACTTTTATCTCAGATTACCTCGAAAAAAATTCAGAAGGGGAATATGGCGAATGTTGGACAACGATTAAATGTCTATTTGGTGATTTTCTTCATTAAGATGCACTGAAGCACAACAACGAATTTTTGCTAATATTGGGAATATTGGATAGATTATAAACAAAACCCAAGAAACCGGGTTTTTAACCCCAGTTTAGGCAATAAAATCAAGCTCTATTATCCAGAAACCTGGTTTCTGCATTAGTTATGACTCCAATTAGCGATAGTTACCATAATTATTTAATTGAATCTCTTAAAGATCCAGAAGAAGCAGCTGCTTATCTTGAAGTAGCGTTAGAAGAAGGGAGCGATCAACCTCAATTATTAAAAAAAGTCATCACTAATATTGTAGAGGCTCACAGTCAATTAAATTATGGTTACGATTCTAATCAAATTAATCCAGAAAAACTGGATCAAGCTTTATCCTTAATCAATTGTGTTGCTATTTATGGTTTTGTAGAATTAGTGGATATGCTAGGTTTGAAAATTTCAATTCACGTGAAAGAGGTAGAAAGAGAATGAAGGATAACCGTTAACTTCAGAAACCGGGTTTCTAAGATTTAATATTGTGATAAAATAAATAGGAAAATAGGAGGAGATTAATACTAAATGGAAAATACAGGGGTCTTAGATGCAGTCATGGGAGGAATAGCGATCGCAATTGTGATCGGAGGATTAATCATGCTATTTAAAGGCATTTCATCGATGCCTAAAAACTAATGGTAAAATTGATTAACGTTAAACCCATTAGAAAAATATTGCGTCCCGTGAATTTTCAATCAATTATTGCTACCCTGAATCAATTTTGGAGCGATCGCGGCTGTTTGATTGCTCAACCCTATGATACCGAAAAAGGGGCGGGAACAATGAATCCCCATACCTTTTTACGTGCTATTGGCCCCGAACCTTGGTCTGTCGCCTATGTCGAACCTTGTCGCCGTCCCACCGATGGCCGTTATGGAGAAAACCCCAACCGTTTTCAACATTATTATCAATATCAAGTCTTAATTAAACCGTCTCCTGATAATATTCAAGAGATGTATTTAGACTCCTTGAGACTGTTAGGAATTAACCCTGATGATCATGATATTCGCTTTGTAGAAGATAATTGGGAATCTCCCACTTTAGGCGCTTGGGGTGTGGGTTGGGAAGTGTGGTTAGATGGGATGGAAATTACTCAATTTACCTATTTTCAACAATGTGGTAGTCTTGATTGTCGTCCCGTTTCTATTGAGATTACTTATGGTTTAGAACGTTTGGCAATGTATCTGCAAAATGTCGATGCCATGACTAAAATTTCTTGGACAGATACCATTAATTATGGAGATGTTCACTTACAGGGAGAAATTGAACAATGCACCTATAATTTTGAAGCCTCTAACCCCGAATTCTTGTTTACCTTATTTGGATTATATGAACAGGAAGCGGAACAATTAATTGAAAAAGGGTTAGTTTTACCCAGTTTAGATTATGTTCTCAAATGTTCCCATAGCTTTAATTTACTAGATGCACGAGGGGTAATTGCGGTTACAGAACGGACTCGTTATATTGGTAGAATTCGTAATTTAGCCAGACGAGTCGCCCAACGTTATTTAGAACAGCGAGAACTCTTAAATTATCCCTTAAAAAAATAGTCTCAAGTCGGGTGCGTTAGCTCAGTGCACGCACCGCTTCATTCATTAAAAATCATCATAATTGTCTTCCTCGATCTCATCAGGCTCTATAAAATTATCATCCTCAATTTTATCAACAATATCATCTTTTTGGCTTAATAAAATAGACGTTTTAGAAGTTTGTTTTTCTCCTAAATCAATCATTTGACCTTTGAAAAATTCAGCTAATTTCTGAGAAGCCATCAGAACAGCTTGAGCATCCATTTCTTCAGGAGTTAATTCAACTTTTTCAAGTGGAACAGGCATCTTGCCTGTTTCCATTTCCGTTTCCATTTTAACCTGATCTATTTGATCAGATTCTCGAATATCCTGATCAGGAGAAGAAGAAATTTGTTGTTGTTCTTGATGATTAATTGAAGAATTGGGTGATATTTCTGGAGAAGAAACCCTAGAATTCTCAACCGGGGAATAAGAGGGAGATGGGGGAGTGACTTCTTGTACGCGATAAGCAGACGTTCCTCCTCCGGTATCAAAATTAATTTTAACCGGATGACCAAAAACCTGTTGAAATGCTTTTTCTAAACTGGATAATTTTTGTTTAGTCTGTGCCATTTTCAGTACAGGTTCAGACTTCATTTTAATATATGCAACATCAGAATTACACTGAATTAAACTCCCTTGTTGTCGAAAGAAAGATTGTGTTCCAGGGAGTTGAATACAAGCTAATACTTGTTGCCAAATTTGTTCTATATTACCATCAATAACAATAGGAGGTTCTGCGGGAATTGCCGGAATTTCTGCTTTAACTTGAGGTTGAGGTTCTGGGTTAGATGTTGGTTGATAGACAGGAACATTAACGGGGTTTTGGGGAGGAGGTGAAGGTTCTGAACGTTGTACATATTGAGGTGGAGTTTGAACCGTTGTTTGAGGGGTTTGAACAACAGAAACCGTTTGGGTGACAACGGATTTTTGTAACGCGGCGGGAAGTAACCCTAATAAGGTTATTTCTAACCATAAACGCGGTTGAGTTGTATGTTTAATTTGAGCTTCACTTTCCCGCAAATGCTTCTGACCTGCTAAAATAATTTCATGATTCCAATGTTGAGAAAATTGACATAATTTTTCCCAAGTCGGTTGAGTTAAGGCAACTAAATCAGGACGATTAGGTGCGCTTTTAGCAATTAATAAATCTCGATAAAATCCGGCTAAATTTTGCAGAACAATTAAAGGTTCCCGACCTCGGTTGAGAAGTTGACGAATACAGTCTAAAATAATGGCTGTATCTCCTGAGTTAATAGCTTCTAATAAACTGATTAAATCTCGTTCAGGAACTGCCCCCACTAAATCCCAAACTTTTTCAACGGTAATTTCACCGGATAATAAACTTAATTGATCGAGTAAACTTTCCGCATCTCTTAACCCCCCTTGGGCAATTTGAGCCACCATAAAAATAGCATCGGACACAATATTAATATTTTCCTGTTGGGCAATATATTTTAAATGTTTCACCATTGAATCTAACGGAATTCGTCGAAAATCAAACCGTTGACACCGAGAAATAATGGTAGCTAATACCCGTTGTGGATCGGTGGTTGCTAATACAAATACAACTCGATCTGGAGGTTCTTCTAAGGTTTTTAATAAGGCGTTAAATGCTGCGGTACTTAACATATGACATTCATCTATTACATACACTTTATACCGACATTGAACGGGGGCAAATTGCGATCGCTCAATTAATTCTCGAATATTATCAACTCCGGTATTACTCGCCGCATCAATTTCAATGACATCTAAAGTAGACCCATTGGTAATGCCTTTACAAACATCACAAACACCGCAAGGAGTGGCCGTCGGCTTCCCAGTGGCCAAACAATTTAAAGATTTCGCTAAAATTCTCGCGCTAGAGGTTTTTCCCGTTCCTCTTGGCCCGGTGAAGAGATAGGCGGGAGCGATGCGTTGAGACTCGATCGCATTGGTGAGGGTAGTTGCGATCGCTTCTTGTCCGACTAAATGGGCAAAGGTTTGGGGCCGATATTTGTGGTGTAGGGGCTCGTAACTCACAACGTCACACCAAAATCAAGGGAACAGGAAACACTCTTAGCTCGAATTGCAGTAGAGTATAGAGATAAACTGGGCTTGTAATGTAGCATAAAAACTTAAGGATGACCGTATTGCTGAGAGGGAATTGTCTAGCATCACTGTTTAGGATCGAATCAGTACAATTTTACCCATTGAACTGACCTGAACCATTCACTGAATTTTACCCAAATCCTAGGCAATGTAAGTAAATTTTTGATAACTTAGAGTTAAGTAGGGTCATCTTGCCAAGATCAGGACGTTAATGGGGTTTCTCTTAATAGCCTGATCAGAAATTTATCAAACTGAAAAGGATGTAATTTCGGACTGACATTAAAGGAGAAAAACACTAACGATTTCCCATCAATAAATTCAGGACATTAAAAAACTACAGAGCCAGGATTGTTGGCCTGTTTTTATTTTAACGTATTCTGAATCCGTTGAAACCTTGTAACCCCAAATTGAGTAAATTAAGTATACAGCTTAATCATTATAACGTATGTCTAATCAACTGATCAGTGTTCAGCCTTGGCTGGCGGCAACTCCCCCTAAACCCCATACCGCTATCACCGCCAAACTGGGTAGTGATGTAATTTGGATGGGTTCGTCCGGTGTTTTGTTTTTGTTACTGTTGGGAAGTATCATTTTTTTTCAACTCAAAACTCGTTCCCTGGACAAACAATTAAAAACCGAACTGTTTAGAAATAAAGAACTGCAAAAAAAATATAAATTGGCGGTCGGTACAATTGCCAAAATGGAGAAAAATCCCGATTTAATTCATTCACGGGAGTTTAACTTAGATTATTTGAGAATGCGGATGGCTGAGGATGTTTTTCACTACGCCATTATTGTTCAAATTAAGATGAAAGTTAAACAACAAATTTCCATCGCCCTGCGTCCAACACAAGCCGCCGTTGGAGAACAAAGTAATGCAGGAACAGCCCGCCAAGTTGATTCTATTTTTGATGTTGAATACGAAACAGGTATTGCTGGAGATACTAAAAAACGGGTGTTATTTCGCATTCAAATTCGCCTAATGAAATTACCCACTCAATCCACATCAACAACCATAAATGAAATTATTGATTGTTTGGAAACCTATTTAAGTCCCACCGATGAACATGATAATTGGCAACCCACAATTCAAGGGCGTATTGTTCATATTGAATGGGATCAAAAAGCAAAACCGACTCCCTTATTAGTCTTAGAACAATCCAATGAAGGGGTGAATGTTACCTTCCGCACAACTCGACCTGGAGGAGTTAAAGCCTCACATCATGATATGGATTCTGGAGATCTCAGCCAAGGTAGAACTCAAGGCAAAATTCAGGGTAAAACCCCAGGCAAAAAACGCAATAAATCAGAAGTTACAAAATCGAATTAATAACCGGAAGTAGCTTCACCCAGACAAACTGAACTTAACTAAACAAGGGAATTATTTTGTAAGCTGTTAAGTTTCTACACAATCAAACAAAACCGTTGTCATATAATTACTTGCCCAGTCTTGACCAAAGGCTTTTTCCAGAACACGGCGAGTTTTATCGTTTTGTTGTTGTTGTGTACAATAATGTTTTTGACCCGCAATCATTTCCAATTTTTGTTCTTCGGAAATCGGAGATTGAGCGATCGCATATTCACAATGAACTTTCAAATATTGGGTGACCCTTTGTAAAAATTGGGTTTCTTCTTCCGGTGTTGTGGGTCGCACAAATAAACAAAATTCTGAAAAAATATCTCCCCAAGTCGGAACTTCACGGGGCTGGGAAAAGTATTGTTGGGGTTGCGGTTGTAATTGTTGTTGATAAGATAAGGGTAAACTGCGGTCTAAATGGGTTGGGGATAAATCAACAATGGCGGCACTAATTTGCCCCCGTCCCCCGACTAAATCGGCTCCAAACATAGGAATATCATATTCCACTCTGGGAAACATCACACAATGAAGAATATCAAGGGCTTGACCGACCCTCGCTAATTCTAAATGGAGCTTGCGAAAGTGTTGGGTTTGATAGCATCTATTCTCAATAATGAGTTTTTCCCCTTCTAGGCGACCCTCCACATACCCTAAATCTTCTGGGAGATGGTAAGGTTCTAAATCCAAATATTGACTCCAACTCACTTCAATTTGGTTGGCGAGTTGGCGGATGAGGGAGTGTTGTTGTTCTCGAATGGAAACAGCAGAAGTATTGACCATTATAGGATTTTTCTCATGACAAGCTTATATTTAAGAATATCAGTTTAGGATATAGTTTGACTCAGTAGGCTGGCAGAACAAGGAGTTTAAGATTATGTTTGGTTTAGGATGGCCGGAAATCGCAATTATTTTAGTCGTGGCGCTCTTAATTTTTGGCCCGAAGAAAATACCTGAAATTGGAAAAAGTTTAGGTCAAAGTCTACGAGGGTTTAAAGATGAACTCTCTAACCCCTCCGATGGCTCTGAGTCTATCTCGGAAGAGACAGAACAAAATTCCCATAAATCTTGATCAGTTCGGTGTCCAGTGTCGGATATGGCGTTAATTATTTTTATCTTTATTTTTGATTAGGCGCACTATTCCGACCGGGGTAATTTTGACTAAATTGAGTTCAAATTTTAACGACGGGGTGAACTTAAGGAACGAATAAAATTAAGAATTTCTCGATCACGGGGTTTAAATCTTAAGGCGGTTAATGCTGAAGTCCTAGCTTGTTGATATTGCTTCATTTTAGCTAGAATTTGAGCTTTTAAGATCCACAATTGAGGATTTTCTGAATTTAAAGCTAAAGCCTTTTCAGCAGAATTTAACGCTTGAGAATAAAGTTGTAATTTTAATAAGATTTCGCCCCGTAGCTGCCAAACTTTTTCTTGTTGGTGATCTAATTTTAACCCTTGGTCAAAAGATAGAATTGCTTCCTCATAATTCTGTAATTGATAATAAGCCATTCCTCGATTTGTCCAAGCTTCAACGAAATCTGGTTTTAAATTTACAACTTGCTCATAGGATTTAATCGCCTGTTCATATTGTTTTAAATGGTTCATCAATAGATTTCCCCGCAGATACCAAATTTGATAATCATCGGGTTTAATTTTAATGGCAATATTCCAGGCTGATAACGCATCTTCATACTGTTGTAATTTAATTAAAATCTTCCCTTTTTCTCGCCAAGCCAAATAAAAATCGGGCTGAAGTTGTGTCGTCCGAGAATAAGCTTCAATTGCTTCTGAATACTGCTTTAATTGTGCTAAAGTATTCCCCCGTCCGTACCACGCGGGATAAAAATTAGACTGAATTTTGAGGGCTTGATCAAAGGCATTTAACGCCTGATGCCATTGTTCTAATCTATAGAATTGATTTCCCCGGTTTGACCACTCTAAGGCCGTTAATTCTCCCCCTAATTCAGGGGCTTTTAAAACTTGATTAATTGATTGTAATTCCGTTGCTTTTAGGGGTGAAGGCGGTTGACGAGTGATGTTTAAATTTAACCCAATTCCTGATTGTAAAAACTTCTGAATTGGAATTCCCGCACTATATCCTAAAGTAACACGGGAAACTAATCCTAATTCAGGATTTTCAAAGATTTGTCCTTCGGATTTTCCATGAATTCCAATCACCCGACCCTCAGTATCTAAAATCGGTGAGCCACTCATTCCCACTTGTGTGCGATTCGTATAAAATAAATCATATCCTCTGGTAAAGGGTTCTTTAATTAAGGTAGCTTTTTCCGCTTCACTCATTAATACTCCGGCTGTAAATAGTCGTCTGCGGTCAGCAAGCGGTAATTTAGAATCCGGCCATCCTGAAATAAAAATATATTGAGCTTTCCGCTCATAATCATAATCCGCTAGATGGGCGATCGCATAAATTTTATCACTGGTAAAAGACAAAATCGCTAAATCAATTCCCGGTAATTTAATCACTTGATTATAATCAATCGGATACTGTTCTCCATCAACGGTGATAACGGTATATTCATCAGGCGTTTTAACAACATGATTTGCAGTTAATACAGAATAAGTAGTGTTATTTTTAGCAATAATCACTCCCGACCCTGGATTTACCCCTTCAATTAATACTGTAATCGGTTGACTAATACGGTTGATTTCTTGAGCGGTTAATGCTATTATTTTAGAATTAAAAATTAAAACAAATATCAAGCTCGTGATTGTAAAAAACCCTAGTTTAAAAAACCGATAAACGATGAATTGAAAACCCATTTTTGCTCCCCCTAATTTCTTCTGAATGATGACTGCTTATTACTTCTAGTAACTTCCGATTCATCCGGTTCCGGTTTCTCATTCCCCTAAAACTGGAAAGAGTTTCCTGGCTAAAATTGCTATAAACTGAAACAAGGGATTTTTACCCTAAATTTTGGTGTCCCAATGCACAAAGCGTGATTATGCTTGCGAAACGAATTTTGCCTTGTTTGGATGTTAAAGCGGGTCGAGTGGTGAAGGGGGTGAATTTTGTTGATTTGAAAGATGCTGGTGATCCCGTGGAACTCGCAGCGGCTTATAACGATGCAGGCGCCGATGAATTAGTCTTTTTGGATATTACGGCGACCCATGAAGACCGAGATATTATTTTTGATGTGGTCTATCGCACCGCCGAACAAGTGTTTATTCCCTTAACCGTCGGGGGGGGAATTCAAAACTTAGAAATGATTAAAAATTTGTTAAGAGCCGGGGCGGATAAAGTCAGTATTAATTCGGCGGCGGTTCGTGATCCTGACTTAATTAATCGAGCCAGCGATCGTTTTGGGGTACAGTGTATTGTGGTAGCAATTGATGCTCGTCGTCGCACGGATCCCGATAATCCCGGTTGGGATGTTTATGTCCGAGGCGGTCGGGAAAATACCGGAATTGATGCTCTCAAATGGGCTGAAGAAGTCACCCAACGCGGCGCCGGGGAACTGTTGGTTACGAGTATGGATGCGGATGGAACCCAGGCGGGATATGACTTAGAATTAACTCGGAAAATTGCTGAATCTGTGGAAATTCCCGTAATTGCATCGGGGGGTGCAGGTACTTGTCATCATATCTATGAAGCGTTAACGGAAGGTAAAGCCGAAGCAGCTTTATTGGCTTCCTTATTACATTATGGTCAATTACGGATGGAAGAAATTAAAACCTATTTAGCAGAACATCACGTTCCTGTCCGACAACCGGAGAAACCGGGTTTCTAATTCAAGTTAATGGTATTTAATCGAGATTTGCTGAGAAACCCGGTTTCTGGGGCGATCGCAAAAACTCAAGAAACCGGGTTTCTAATTCAATTAATGGCATCAAATCCAGATATTTTCAGAAACCCGGTTTCTGGGATTACTAACTCAATCGCAGTCTTCGCTTCTGTCCATCCTAAATTGCTATAATAACAATCAGCCCAAAAATCTCAATATTAAGATAATGTCTACTTATAGCGAGGTACTGAGTCAGGCTCAAAATCTCACTCCTGACGAGCAACAAAAACTTTTAGAAGTATTGTCAGCATTGATGCGCGATCGGGTAACAACCCAGACTCAGGGTAGCCGTGAAAGATTACCCGGAAAAAATTTAAAGAGATGGCGCGGTTTTTTGCCGGATCGTGTCGATGCTTTGGAATTCCAGTTGCAAATTCGAGAAGAATGGGATGATTAATAAATATCTTCTCGATACCAACATCTTGATTTACTACTTTAATGATGGGTCAGAAGTTCAGCCTATATTTGATGAAATTGAAGTGGGAGATGCAGAGGCATTTTACTGTCCGATTAGTTGGGTGGAGTTACTTTGTTACCCGGCATTGACGGAAGAAGAAGCGAATGAGATGCGAGAATTTTTGAGGCTTCTTAACTGCGTATCATTGACAGAATCAGTTTTAGATCGTGCAGCCCAAATTCGTCGAGATTATCGCTTGAAACTAGGTGATGGTGTAATTGCAGCCTGTGCTTTAGTTGAAGGATGTGTTTTGGTAACTCGTAATGCTAAGGATTTTAAGCGCGTTAATGGGTTAACTATATTAAATCCATTTGATTAGGTAAAAAAAGGGGCGATCGCAAAAACTCAAGCAACCGGGTTTCTAATTCAATAATTGCATCAAATCCAGATAGTTTCAGAAACCCGGTTTCTGTTTCCCTCGTTCCCAGGCTGGAGTCTGGGAATGCTATGATTGAGGCTCTGCCTGTATTATTTATTAGTGGGTGAGCCACCGTTTTAGGATTTATAGGTAGAACCTAGAAACGAGGGAACAAGGGATTTAGAAATAATGTTAAAATCAAATTGTTACTTAACCGCTAAAATAGAATGAATTCACTAACAGAAGTTGAAGTGGCTATTCAAAAATTATCTGCTATTGAAGTCCGTCAACTGGCAGAATGGTTACAAACTTATCTGCATACTGAAGGGAATACAGAACACGAAGAAGAAACTGAGCAAACGGTAACTTGTGTTCAAAATCAACAAAATGCTTGGGATGTCTTAGAATCAATAATGGGAACTGTTGAAGCTCCTCCAGATTGGTCAATCAATCATGATCATTACCTATATGGAACAGCAAAACGTTACCCAGATAATTCTCAATGAGCAATTCCCGTTTACTACTAGATACGGTTTTTATTCAAGCTGGTTTTAGAGCTTTATTGTTAGAAAATCCTTAATAAAAAAGTTCAGATATTTTCAGAAACCCGGTTTCTGTGGGGCGATCGCAAAAACTCAAGAAACCGGGTTTCTAATTAAATTAATTGCATCAAATCCAGATATTGTGAGAAACCCGGTTTCTAAGATTAGGCGGCGATCGCTTCTTCGTAAACCATAAAAGTCTTTTTCGTCGCGCCACAAATCGGACAAGACCAATCATCAGGAATGGCTTCAAAAGGTGTTCCTGGGGCGATTCCAGAATCAGGATCACCCATAACCGGATCATAAATCATAGAACATTGACGACAAATCCATTTTTGAGTTTGAGGATCGGAACTTGCCGATTTTGGGGTCGGTGCGACTCCATCTAAAGCGTTCAGGGCTTCAGTATATTGGTTGGCGTGATGATGTTCAATGGGCGTTAAAAAGCCAAAGTTAGAAGCAGCTTTGCGGAAAATTCCGGCGTGTTCACGAGATTCGGCTTCCTGTTCTTTGAATTCTGCTACAGCCTTGTCATCGCGGTCAGTAACGGCTTGGGCGGTGAATTCGGGGTACATTGTGGTGTATTCGTAGGTTTCCCCTTCAATCGCCAACTCTAAACACCGGGCTGCAATTTTTTTCTTTTCTTCGTCGGATAAAGCATCGGGGTCAGTCACGACTAATTCAGGATGCAGAAGCCGGAAATGGGCAAAAGCGTGCTCTGTTTCTTGGTTTGCGGTTTCCCGAAACAGTTTGGACAAATCCCCCATCCCTAATTTTTTGGTGACTTCTGCGAAAAACAGATATTTGCGGTTCGCCATTGATTCACCACCAAAGGCTGCTTCCAGGTTTTTGACGGTTTGTTTGTTGGATAAGTCCATCGTGTCTCCTCTTTTTGAACTTGTTATATCTAAGAATAATTCTTAGTTTTGAGTTTGTCAAGAGCTTGAATGAGAATAATGTAAAGTTGGGTAACTTAAAATAAACGTTATGATATGTAACACTAGATTCAAGCGAATGTCATACCCAGTTATGGAAGGTCACAATAGAACGGCTGAGATTAGTCAACAGATGAAAGAGAAGGGCTTACGCATTACGCCGCAACGGTTTGCGGTTTATGCTAATCTCTTGTCCCGTTGCGATCATCCTACGGTGGATGATATTCTCACGGATATTAATCGGGAAATTCCTATTGCCTCAAAAGCCAGTGTATATAGTGCTTTGAGCGTTTTACGCGAAGTGGGATTAGTGCGGGAGGTGCTTCTGGATGAAGGCGTAACTCGCTATGATGCCAAGGTTGAACCCCATCACCATTTTGTCTGTGAAGGCTGCGGTCAAATTAAAGATTTAGCCTGGGATGTGTTCAAAAATTTACAGCTTAACCCCTTACCATCAGGGTTTCAGGTGAATGCTTATGAGATTACCGTTAAAGGGTGTTGTGATCGCTGTAATTTAGACCGGGTACAAGAGCAAAATCCGTAAAATTACACAAAGCAACATCAGAGAACATTTTGAGGCGATCTGTACTTTTACAGAATCCGTTGTACTCGCATTCTGTTCCGAACACCTGTTAGAATAGAAGAAATGTTACGAAACGTAACTTATGCTGATTCCTATTCTAATAATTGATGTCGCCCTCGTTGCTTGGTCATTACACCTGATGAAACAAGCCGTCGAGTGCAAAGAATTTTCCTTTATGCTGGCTGGTATTTTAGTCGCCTTATCAGCCGCTGCTATGGGGGTTGTGTATTTCCTGATGGGCTCTTGCATTGACCACATTGCCCAAATGTCTCAACACGCTTATTCTTACTTTTAGTGGAAATTTGGAGTGTCCCAGACACCCTTGTCTGACACTCCAAAAAAATTTTTGTAAACCCCTTGACAAACCATCGGATTAACGACTATATTGGAATACTGCAAGGGGTTATAGCTCAGTTGGTAGAGCACCGCAATGGCATTGCGGGGGTCAGGAGTTCGAGTCTCCTTAGCTCCATATTCTATAGTTTACATTTGTAGAGATATTCATATTTATGACGAATATAGTCCAGAAATGGATTAATGGTTAACGGGGAACCTGTGACCTGTTCAATTAACTCTTGGGTTGTAAACTTACGACCGTGTTGATAAATATTGTGTTGTAACCAGTCTAACAGTCGCTTCACGTTTCCCCGTTCAATTTCAAAGGGAATTTCAGGATCGTTATGAACAACTTTATCATAAATTTGAGCCGCGATTAAATTTCCTAATGTATAACTTTGAAACATTCCGCCAATCAATCCAACATACCAATGTACATCCTGTAAAACTCCCTCGACATCTGTTGTGGGAATAACACCTAAATCCTGTCTATATCGTTCATTCCACGCTTGAGGTAAATCAGAAATTGCTAATTTTCCTTCTAACATCGCTAACTCTAAATCGAAGCGAATCATGATGTGTAAATTATAGGTAACTTCATCCGCATCCGTCCGAATTAAAGAAGGTGTCACTTTATTAATGGCTTGATAAAATTGCTGGGTGGTAACTTGTCCTAACTGTCGCATGAATACCCCTTGTAACCGAGGATAAAACCATTCCCAAAACCCACGACTACGACCAATAATATTTTCCCATAAACGCGCTTGGCTTTCATGCAAACTAGAGGAGGCACCCCCCGCTAAAGGTGTCCCTTCTAACTCTGGAGAAATTCTCTGTTCATAGAGAGCATGACCGGTTTCATGAATGGTACTAAATAATGCTTGTTCGAGATGGTGTTCATAAACACGAGTGGTAATTCGGACATCATCAATGGAGAACTTTGTCATAAAGGGATGGAGAGTTTTATCTTGTCGTCCCCGTTGTAAGTCATAACCCAAACAGTGAATGACTCCGATAGTAAATTTTAATTGTTCTTTAGAAGAAAAATTTTGATATAAATAAGAGTCATCTAAAAGAGAAGAGTTTGCAATTGTCTCGACGATGGGAACTAACTGTTGACGCAAAGGTTCAAACAGCGATCGCACCGTCGCCACCGTTATTCCCTCATCCTGTAAGTCAATTAAGGGATCGGCAATATGGTCATACCCTGGAAAACACCGAGCATATTCCTGGCTTAATTCTAAGGTTGTTTGTAAATAAGGCTGAACAATGGCAAAACTTTCGGCTTCCCGTGCTTTTCCCCAAGCATTATAGGTGGCTGATTGATGTTGAGAAATCTCGGCCATGAGTTGCGAGGGAACCCGCACCGCCCGATCATAATCTCGACGGGTGACACGAATTAAACTGGCTTCTAGGGAATTATAGGGAAGATGAGTTTCTTCGGTTCGTAAGTCTTCTAATAGTTCTCCCAAAACTGGATCAATCAATTTTTCATGGGCGAGACGGCGTAAGGTTGCCATTTGTCGCCCTCTGGCGATCGCACCACCAGGAGGCATATAGGTTGCTTGATCCCAATGCAATAGGGAAATGGCTGCTTTAATATCGTTAATTTCCGTGAGGCGATTAAGCAGTTGTGTGAATTTAGGGTTTGGGGACAGGAAAGCGGACATGAGGAAACCGATCAATCGGATGTTGTGATTTAAGAACAGCTTAATCGATGTTGGACAGATGTTGATCAATCCGTGTAATTGTTTTAGTTAAGAGGGAACAGGGAACAGGGAATTACGAATTACGAATTACGAATTACGAATGGGCAATAGGGAACAGGGAAATGGGGAAATTAAAATTAACCTTGGTATCAAAATTTTTTAAACTTTACAAGAATATACGGATAAACGCTCATTAAAATGAACATTCAAGGTTTTAATTGAGCCTGATTTGATGTAGAATTTAAGCGGCTTATTCAATACTGTCATCGATAATATGTCATCAACACCTTCTATAGATGCTTCTAATTCCGTTTCTTCTACAACTGAAACGATTGAAACGACTCGTTTCCTCTTGACATTATGGGCCATGAGTTGTAAAGATGGCGAAGTCAAAAAAAGTGAATTGACCAGTAAAGTTAAGCAAAAACGCAAAGGCAAAAAGGTCGGTGTTTCTCAAAGTCTTTACGACGAACTACAAGCGGCGGATATCATCAAAATTTATAAGCGAAATCAAACGCCTATGGTATCGATTACCGATACTGGAAAACAACAGTTAATTGCGGCGTTAACAAATCCTGACTTTGTGTTTGATGCAACGGTTGTGGCGTCTCGGTTAGCCAATGGGTTAGTTGAGTTAATTCGAGAATTTTATCAAGGGGGAATTCCCGCGACATCGGTTAAACAAGCTGTTATTGCTTCTTATGAGGAGTTTAAAGCGATCGCCCTTCAGGTGTATGATCAATTAAATAAAGATTATAACTATGATAACTTAGTTCCGATTTATCGCATTCGACGGACGATTGGGGATCAAGTTACTCGTTCACAGTTCAATGAATGGATGTTAGAAATGCAGGCTAATGATATTTTTCAATTCATGGAAGGTAGCGTAGAAGATAGCGCACCAGACAAAATTGAAGATTCTATCAGCATAGAACTGGTTGGCTTACGTTGTTATGCTAAACGGTTATAAAGCTTTTCTAATTATTCCTTATTCACCCATTATTTTTGGTTAAATCATGAATACTTCTGAGTTTAGTAACATTGACGCGCTGATTCAGCAATATAACCCGTTTGCTGGACATACAGTGGTTAGAAATTCTCAAGTTTGGGGCAAAAGTTTACCTGATGTCCCCTCCATTAATGCTCATGTTTCTGATACGGTTTTTGATGTTATTAATAAAATCAATCAAAACTCTATGCAAACGGTAGGGATTACAGTTTTTGGTGAAAAAGGATTAGGTAAAACTCAAGTGCTTAGTCGCATTCGCCATCATTATAAACAAACGGATCAAGTCTTGTTTATTTATATGGGAGACTATGGAGAAAAACTCTCTAAAATCAAAAGCAAATTTCTGGAAACCCTAACTTCTAGTTTAAGAGCTTATGGTCAATATGAAGGCATCATGCAATGGCAAGAAATAGCGGCTCATTTAATTAATGAAGCGAAAGGATGGAACTATACCGCAGAACAATATATTCAAAGATTTCCTGATTGGTTAAATAAACATTCAACTAAGGCTGTAGATCATTTTACCGACTTAATTTTTCCCAAACAAAATCAAATCATTGAAAATCCCTATATAGTCAGAGCTATTTTATGGACACTTTCTCGTCCCCATGCTATCTATGCAACCTATTGGTTATCGGGGATGGAATTGGCAGAAAGACAAGCTCAAGATATGGGATTACCCAACTTCAAAACTGGTGAAAAAGAAGTAGAATCTTTTAAGACAACTTGCCAAATTCTGAATTTAGTGAGTCAATATAAAATTCCGCTTATCTGTTTTGATGAACTTGATGCTCCTTATGTTGATGAGTTAACGGGTTTTTCCTTAGTCCAAATCACTGCAAGTTTGGCTAAAGATTTATTCAACAATATTAAGCGAGGTTTGTTTTTTCTAGCAATGTATAAAAGCACTTGGGCACAAGTTACATCTTTGCCCCAAGCAGAAGCCCTTATTCATAGAATTGCGAGTTATCCTCAATTGGGACAACCTATTTTTTTAAACTATTTAAAGCCAGATGATATCATCGCATTAGTATCTCAATGGTTAAAGGAATTTTACGCCCAGCATCAAGTTGTTCCTCCTCATCCTTTATATCCATTTACGGAAGCTCAACTGATAGAATTCGGTAAGAACAGACCAACGACTAGAGAAGTCTTGGGTTGGTGTGCTTCCCAGTGGAGAAAAGATTCTCCAGCTAACCTAGATGTCGTTAAACCTGCTTTTGAAAACGAACTCGCAGAAATTAAACAGAAGATTACTGACCTTTTAGAAGACAGTGATCAACTTGCGGAAACCTTAGCTTTTAGTTTTGAACGAATCATCGGAAAAACGATTGAAAATGTCAAAATTGAAAGTATCCAAAGATTTAAACAGACAAACTGTTATCTTCATTTCAAAATCAATGGAATAGAAAAGGGTCAACCTGTTAAAATTGGATTAGCTGTGATTCAGCAATCAGGAGGACGTGCTGTTCAAGCTATTCTTAAACAACTTGGAGATTATCAAAGATTTGATTTAACGCGAGGGTGTTTAGTTCGATCTAAAACAATTAGTCCTAATGCCAGATTAGCGCACAAATATCTCAACGAACTTCAAAACGAAAAAGGTGGAGAATGGGTTCGTATCCCAGAGGAAGATATTAAACCTTTATTAGCCATATACGCAGTTTACAAAAATCAAGAAAGTTATGGGTTAAAACCCGAACAAATTTTTGATTTTATCGAAAAATCAGAATTAGTTGTTAAAAATCCGATTATTTGTGAAATTCTGAGTGACCCTTCCGGTCAAGCACCTGATGGTTTAATTGATGAAGATATCCCCATTAGTATTCCTCAAGTTACCTCTGGTTTAGACAGTGACTTGACCTATAACTTTTTAGATTGACAGAACTGCAATTTCATCGGAAAAATTCAGTTTTTCTCGACTGTGTTTTGAGTCGTGGGGTTGGATTGTTTTCTGACAATCTCCTCTGGTATCAAAATATTTTAACTTTCCCTAAATGTACGGATTGATGCTCGTTAAACTGAATATCTCAGCTTTTAATTATTCCCGATTTGATGTAAAATTTAATCAGCTTATTCAAGACGGTCATCGATAATATGTCATCAACACCTTCTATAGATACTTCTAATGCTGTTGCTTCTACCACTGAGGTAACAAACAAAACTCGCTTTCTGTTAACCTTATGGGCCATGAGTTGTAGCAATGGTGAGGTTAAAAAAAGTGAATTGAACAGTAAACTTAAACAAAAGCGTCAGGGAACAAACTTTGGCGTTTCTCAAAGTCTTTACGAAGAATTACAAGCCACAGATGCGATCAAAATTTATAAGCGAAATCAAACGTTAATGGTGTCTCTGACGGATACCGGAAAACAAATGTTAATCGCGGCGTTAACCAATTCTGATTTTGCTTTTGATACAACGATTATCGCCTCTCGGTTAGGGAATGGATTAATTAAGTTAATTCGAGAATTGAATCAAAGGGGAATTCCCACTACATCGGTTAAGCAACCTGTTATTGCTTCTTATGAAGAGTTTAAAGCGATCGCCCTTCAGGTGTATGATCAATTAAATAAAGATTATAACTTAAATGATTTAGTCCCAATTTATCGCATCCGACGCACTATCGGTGAGCAGGTTAGCCGTTCACAATTCAACGAATGGGTGTTAGAAATGCAAGCTAACGATATTTTACAACTTATGGCAGGAGAAATGCCCGATATAACACCGGATAAACGGGAAGACTCCATTACATTACCCAGTGGTGGTTTTCGCTACTACATCCAACGTTTAGATTCTGAAAACTAAAACAGATTTTTTTTTGTTTCCACCCTCACACCTAAATATCATGACTAATTCTTCAGTTTCTCCACTTAACGAAATTCATGCAGCCATTAAAAGTAAGAACCCTTTTAAGAATGCTGGTATTGTTCAAGAACAAAATATCTGGGGTGAAGGGTTTCCTGATTTAACATCATTAAACAAAAAAGCGTCAGATACAGTTTTTAAAGCCCTTGAACAAGTTAAAAATAGTAAAACCAGTCATGAAAAAGTAGTAACACTGGTTTGGACAGCTTCGCAAGGAGTCGGAAAAACTCACAACTTAAAACGCATTCGGAAACATCTTGAACAAGAAGGCGGAGGATTATTTGTTTATGGTAATGCCAATAAATATACTGATCTTAATTTAATTCAATATCAATTTCAACAAACTTTAGCGAATAGTTTGGCTTATCCCGGTAGCCAAGGCGTATCACAGTGGCAAGAAGTGGCAGCAGCAATGGCAAATGAAGCTCTTAAAGCAATTGATCCGAATGCGGCTATCACTTCTCCTCCTCAACTGGTTAACCTATTTGATCAAGTTTATACCAATTGGTTAAATGAGGGTAAAAATTTAATGACTAAACTGAGTCAAAAAGTTTTGCAATCTAAACGTCAAGCCGATCCCTATTTTGTCCGTGCGATTTTATGGACACTTTCTCAAGATTATTCACCTTTAGCCATTAAATGGTTAGCGGGAGATGCTCTGGATCAAACAACGGCCGATTATTTAGGGCTTCCTTCCAACTTCAATAAAACCAATCAAGAGCGAGAATCTTATGCTTTTGATTCTATATTGAAGATTCTTAACTTAGTGAGTCATTATAACTCAGTTATTATTTGTTTTGATGAACTTGAATCATTTAAAGTTAATGATGCGGGGTTTACAACCTCTCAAGTGATGGCGCAATTAGTTCACAATCTTTATAACTCTTTGATGCAATCGGAATTAGGTCAAGGCATTATTATTCTGACAGTAGTTTTACCTGATATTTGGAAAAGTACAATCATGATGATGCCTAATAGCATTGTAGAAAGGATGTCAAAATATACTAATAAAAAACCGATCAACTTAGATCCTCTAAACAGTAATTCTATTCTGGATTTAGTAGCTTTATGGCTACAAGAGGAATTATACAAACCTCTACATTTAACTCCTCCTCATCCGGTCTACCCGTTTGATGAAAATCAGCTAAGAGATTTCGGTAAAGAAAAACCTTCTGTTAGAGAAGTTTTAGCTTGGTGTGCAGAACATTTTGATGTTGATGATCCCTTACCTGATAATCCTGCAGAAAGATTCAAACTAGCTTTAGAACAAACCAGTCAATCTATCCCTGAAAATTATTTAGAGGATAATAATTTTATCGCTGAGGTTTTGGCTTTAGCCTTTAAAACTTTGAAAGGTGAATGTTTAGAAGGAGAAACTTCAAGCGGAGAAAAACTTAATTCCGTCGTAATTCAAGATATTGCTGAAGTAGAACCTAAAGCTACAAATCAAGGTTGGATCAATTTTAAATTAATAGGTCAAGAACAGGATAAACCGTTTAAAATCGGCGTTGCAGTCATTCAACAACTACACGGAATTTCTGTGGGTGCAGGAATTAAACGATTAAGTGATTATAAAACCTATGATCTAAGTCGTGGCTGTTTAGTTCGTTCCCAAGATCGAAAAATAAAAAAACAATGGGACTCCTATAATGTTATTAATCAAATGATTGAACAGCAAGGAGGAGAATGGGTTGATTTAAGCGGTGAAAATTTAAAACCTTTGATTAATATATATTCTGTTTTTCAAGAAAAAACCAACTATCGATTAAGCGAAGAAGAAGTCTTAGAATTTTCTCAAGAGTTAACAAAAAACAACTCATTGCTACTAGAAATTTTAAGTAAACCATCTGGTCATATCAAACCCGATAATGGTGATGATATAGAACTGCTTAAAGCCCTTACTGAACATAATAAACCGAATCTTCAACCTGATAAACTGAATCCTGAAAATGGCGGTAAAGTTATAACTACTGACATTACGAATGGTGATGATAAAGCCTTGGTTAATGCTTTTACTGAACATAATAAACTGAATCCTGAAAATAGTGGTAAAGTTATAACTACTGACATTACGAATGGTGATGATCAAGCCCTGGTTAATGCCTTTACTGAACAGAATAAACCGAATCCTCCATCTGAGGAAACGAATCCTAAAAAAGAAAAAAATATTGCATTTCTTTTCAACGGTTCTAAATATGAAGTCAGTTCTTGGAAAGAATTACTAATTACCGTTTGTAATTTAATGAAAAGTTATCATGCAACCGAATTTGATAAAGTTCTTAACCTCAAAGGTCGTGAACGTTATTACTTTAGTAATGATCCGAGTCACTTAAAAAGATCAGAGCAAATTCAAGGAACTGATATTTATGTAGAGATTAACTTAAGTTCCGAGAAAATCAAGAAAAATGTTAAAAATATTATTGCTTTATTTGGCTATCCAGAAGATAGCATTTCGTTTGAAATTAAAGGAGAAAATTAATCAATCATGGCTCTCATGAATCAGCTACCTATAGCAACAGCTTTCTGTTTACCTGCACCTGATATTGAAGCCTTAAACCAAGGTCGAAATATCTTAGTAATGCCTCGAATATTTATGAACCCAGGGCGACTATTTGCCCTTTATCCGACGGATATTGAATTTAATTCCTTACCGTTAGAACAATATTATCGTCCGGGTTTTATTCCCATAGCTAAACAGAGTATTGCAGAACTCAATCAAAATAAAGTTAAAATCAAAGTTTGGGCTAAATGTGAACTTTGCCAAACCTTGGATAAACCAGAGGAGTTAGAAACCTTATCAAAATTAACCGTTTGGACAGCCGAAGGGTTACACAAAACCCTAGAACAACGAGGTCATATTTTTCTGGCTTATTTTCGAGTTTATCGACTTCCCCAACCCCTAGAAATTGCTCCCGTTTCTAGTAGTCGGTTTATTTCCCTTCCGGCTACTATAACTGTTGATGAAAGTCAAGCCATTCTTGATTCTAATCAATTTGAAAATCTCTATCGAAAAATTCTCAATCGTCAACCGCCTGAACATCCCGAATTAGAAGAATTAGAAACTGCGATCGCTCAATTCAAAACTAACTCTTCATCTCAGGAAGAACAACTCGGCTTAAACCTTTTAAAAGCCAACATTCATCAATTCTTAGGCTGGAAAACTTCAAAACCTGCAAATTTAACCGATGATTCTAGCTTGAATTGGATTAATGAAATAGCAGCATTAGGAAACCGAAGCAAAGAACTAGATGAAGGTAAAAGTAACTATCAAGCCGGAACAGACTTTGAAAATATTGTCAAACAAAGCTTAGAATTTTTAGGTTTTACTATAGACTATGCTCATAAAGGAGGTGCAGGTGGATTAGACTTATTTTGTTCACAACCCTATCCCTTAGTAGGAGAATGTAAAGCTGGGAGAAAAATCCCCAATGATACCGCAGTTCAACTCTTAAATTTAGGAACACTGCGTTTAAATGATGAAAAACTGCTCAAAGACACCACTAAATTAATTATAGGCCCTGGTGAACCTACTCAACAACTGAACAAGGCAGCAAAAGTACATGGTATGGCAATTATTAATCCTGAAACATTAGAAAAACTGGTTAAACTCCAAGCTCAATATCCCGGTTCAGTTGACTTAATTGAACTCAAAAACTATTTACAAAAAGGTCAAATGGATGATAACATAGATGAATATATTAAAATGGTGGTTAATCGTTTAAAATTGCGATCGCATATTATTCAAGTCGTTAAAAAATATCTGAATAATGCTCAAGTCAGCGAAGCAACCGTTTCAGGAATTCATGGAAGTTATTGTGCTAATCCGCCTCAACCCCTATCAGAACGGGAACTTTATGAAATCCTGCTCGAACTGTCTTCCCCTCTAGCGGGATATTTCGGACGAAAAAAAGCCGAAGACTGGCGAAATGATCGCTTTTACTTCCTCAGAGAACTCATAGTAGACCAAACCTGATGTTTTGATTAAAATTTGTAAAGCAGTTTGACGTCAAATTTATTGACATAACCATGAACTACGCCAGAACATCAAACAACTTCCCGATTAACGTTGATTTCCTCCCCCCTGACGTCATACCCTTTACTGGAAAAATCGGCATGACCTACGCACCGGGAAAATCCCATCAAGGAATGCACGTACTCTGGGATCGCAGCTTATATCAAGACCTAGACCGTCTGCGCTATTTCTATCACACCGATGTTTTGGTATCCCTCATTGAACCCCACGAATTTCATAAAGTCCAAATTCCCACCCTGTTCCCCGAAGCCGAAGCCAGAGGAATGGAAACCATTTGGTTCCCCATTCCCGACCTCAAAGTTCCCACTTCAATGCAAGGCGTCATTAACCTCATCCCCCAAATTCTCAACCGAGCTAAAGCAGGTAAAACCGTTGTTGTTCACTGTATGGGGGGATTTGGACGCACGGGAACCATTGTATCTTGCTGTTTAGTGACGTTAGGTTATACTCCAGAAAATGCGATCGCCATTGTCCGCCATACCCGTGAATATTGCGTTGAAACCACCGAACAAGAAGAATATGTCAGCCTATTTTCCCAAGCGTGGAATCAGTTATCAGTAGAGACGTGCCATGGCGCGTCTGTACCAGTTATCAGTTATCAGTAAATAACTGAGGTTTTAGCAACGATGCTACACGCTAATTTCTGGGCTTTTTGTAACCCTAAATCTACTCTCACTCTGCATCGACTTTACCGCGCATCATTTTTAAGTGCGATCGCTTGGTTTTACTATCCATCCGCTTTCTTTGGGAACTGCGAGTGGGTTTACTGGGTTTGCGGGGTTTAGGAATAGCGATCGCACTTTTAATTAAGGTTTGAAGTCGTTGTAATGCTTCTTCTCGGTTCTGTTCTTGGGTGCGGTGTTCTTGAGCTTTAATCACGATCACGCCATCTTTAGTAATGCGTTGATCATTAATCTTTAATAACCGCTCTTTATAATGTTCAGGTAATGAAGAAGCAATAATATTAAAGCGCAGATGAATTGCACTAGCAACTTTATTAACATTTTGTCCCCCCGCACCCTGAGAACGAACGGCACTCATTTCAATTTCATTCTCTGGGATGCTCACCATCTTAGAAATTTCTAGCATAGTTTATGAATAATTTTATAATAATATAGTCGCAACGTAGGTTGACAGAACGTTGTGTAACTTGTAACTCCTTAAGGTATAATCACACATCTAGAACAATTGTACAAAAAGCTCTTGAGATGTCGATAAACTCTTATCTTGCTGCTCTAAATGCTTTATGCTTGCCCCGAAGAAGGAGCGAAGAGCTTGTTGCAGTTTCTTTATTTTCAGGTGGGGGAGGATTAGATCTAGGCTTATCACTAGCAGGATTTGATTTCAGATATGCAAATGACGAAGTTAAATATTATTGCGACACCATTGCTTATAATTTCCCACATTGTATAACGGAAACTAAAGATGTTAGAGATTTAAAGGGACAAGAAGTTAGAGGACTTATAAAAGCTGAAAAGATAAGTCTTCTTGCAGGTGGCCCCCCTTGTCAATCTTTTAGCATTCTAGGCAAGAGAGGTTCTTTTTCAGATTTTCGAGGGCAGCTTGTCTTTGAATACATTCGTATCATTAATGAATTGGAACCCGAAGCTTTTGTATTTGAAAATGTGCCAGGGTTATTAACTCTTAACAAGGGTGAAGACTGGGAAAAGCTTTACTATCATTTTAAGATGGAAACTGGATATCAAACTTATACAGATATTTTGAATGCTGCTAACTATGGAGTACCACAAGTAAGGAAGAGGCTTTTTGTAGTAGGCTTTCGTCAACCTACTAAATTTGAATTTCCGCATCCAAGATATGGTGATCCATTGAATTCAAATTTACTTAATCAGCATCTTCAACATTGGATACCTGCAAAGCTAGCATTAGAAGGTATTGATGGTCTATCTAATCACGATATTCGTATTCATGGTGATCGGGTTCGTAGCCGATACGAGAAAGTTCCACCTGGTGGAAGAGACAAAGTAGACCATACAGACAGAATTGATCCTGAAAAACCTTCGGGAACAGTATTAGTTGGTTCTAAAGCTGGTGGTGGTAGACCTCATATTCATCCCTATATTCCTCGACATATTACTGTTAGAGAGGCTGCACGTCTTCAATCATTTCCAGATTGGTACAAGTTTTTAGGAACATCGACAGCACAATATAGACAGGTTGGTAATGCAGTTCCTCCCTTACTTGCTCTTGCTATAGGGGAATCTATTCGATATACACTGCAAAGCCTTAGTAAGAAGGAGTTAATGGTTTGACACTTCCTTATCCTGGATATTCTTGGTCTTTTAATCACCACATGGGAAGGGTGAACTCAAGAGAAGTTTTTGCGCTTCTTGAGTCAGCCTATCGTTTTAGGCAATATCCCAACTATAGATCACTGATTAATCAAGCTTTAGTCAGTGAGGGAATTTTTACTCCCAATGTTAGAGCAGATTCCGGTCAAATAGATGCTTGGCGTGATTATCAACAAATTCTTCCTGATTTAGGTCTGATCTATTCAACAAGATACATTAAACAGCCACAATTAACAACAATTGGATTAATGTATATTGATGGTACAATTGGCTACTCTGAACTTTTTTCTACTCAAGTTCTTGCTTATCAATACCCAAATGGGCATAAAACAGATATATCTCCTGCGGTAAGGGAGGAGTTATCACAAGCAGGAATAAGCATTCCAATAAATCGAATGGAACTGGATATTAATTCAGGTATTCTTATAAAGCCTGGAGTGCTTATTCTCCAAGTTTTAGTTGAACTTTACCAGCAAGGTTATCCTCCAACTCTAAATACCCGTGAGTGTCTTCTATCACTTGTACCTACCATCCGTAATAGCGATTGGCAGGAGGCTTATACGAGGTTATTGCAAATAAGACAGACAGGTGACACATCTGATGCAGATAAGCGAAGATTTCGAGATGTTCAAGAGTGGTTTCAATTTTTAGGACAAAGTGACTTTGTAGTAAAAGATGGTAATAGAATTTCGTTGTCCTCTACAGCTTTAGCTGAAATTGAGCAACTTCAAACTATTCTGGATTTCCATACTGATCCTGCTACTTTTTGGATACCACCAAGTTCATTGGAGCGTGAAAATGCTTTAGCATGGTACAGTTTCTTTGGTAGCCCAAGTGTGGAATCTCAGTGGATAACACCAGATGAGTTGCGTAACCAAGAATACCTCTCAAATAACTACCCTGATCATGAATTACTTGATGAAATTGATAGCCCACCTGTAGCTATTGATATACCAGAAATTAATCTCAGACCTTTTTCACTAAGTATTCCTGAAGTTATTGATGTCAATATTGAAGTTGATGTTGACAGAATCGTTCAAGGTAGGATGCGTCTGCGCGATAAAACACGTCAGCACCAAGAAATTGTTGTGCGGCTTGCAACAAGGTTGATAGAACTCTCATACAATATAGCAGATGATCCAAACTCAGTTGATTTACTTGCTGAGAAGAATGGCTTTGAAACTATTTTTGAGATTAAAACGATTAATCGTCGCAACTTTCAACCCCGCATTCGTTTAGGTGTAGGGCAACTCTTAGAGTATCGATATAGACGGCAACTTCAAACCCAGGTAAGACCAAACTCTATTTTAGTTCTTAGTAATACTCTTCAGCTTCCCCCATGGACACCAAATTACTTCTCATCTGAGGTAAATATTGGGCTCCTATGTTCGGCAGCAGATTCATTCTTAGCATTGACTGATGGAGCAGTTGAACTTGAAATTCAAAATACAAATTGAGGGCATTGCTCTTAAATCTTACACTGATAACTGAGTCAGGGCGGGAGAACCCCGCCCCTACGGATTAGACAACATGGCTGAATTCTAAACGTTGTTCTTGAACTAAATCTCGATAGAGATGTTCTAATTGGGTAATATTTTGACTGAGAGTATAACGTTCTAAAACCCGTTGACGGGCTTTTTGACCCACAATGGGAATCATTTCCGGGTGATCTCGTAATAATGGTAATAGGGTTCGCAGTTGGGATGTTACCCCCTGAGTCTTCATAATAATTCCAGCACCGCCTTCCATGACTTCCCCATCGGCCCCCGCATCCGTCGCCACACAAGCCGTCCCACAGGACATTGCCTCTAATAACGAGATTGATAAGCCTTCCACCATCGACGGTAACACAAACACATCCGCCCCTCGCAGAATTTCAATCCGTCGGTCTTCATCTCCCACGAACCCAAACCAGATAATCCCCTCTTCTCCGTTATAAGAGGCTTGTAACGAAGCTTCCATCGGCCCATCACCCACGATGACTAATAAACAACCTGGCCCCATTTCCGACTTTTTCCAAGCCTTTAGCAACGACTCAACGTTTTTTTCCGTCGCTAAACGACCTTGATACACAAATACCCGGTCTGCACCCAATTCTTCCTTAAACCGGGATGGCCCCGGAGAATATTTCTCCACATCTACACCATTGGGAATCACAGCAACCCGGTGTTTTGGGACTCCCAAACGGTTGAGCATTTCCCGTTGGACTTGGGAAAAGACAATCACACGGTCATAGTTTGCCAAAAACGGCGCGTAGATTTGATAGGTTAAATGTTGGGTTCCTGACTTAATATTGCGTAATTTATGGTCAAAGGGAGTGTGAAACGTCGCCACCAAAGGGATATTCAGTTCTGCACAAATTTCAGGTAAAACGAAATCTAACGGCGAAAGGGTCAGGGACGCATGAACGAGATCGGGTTTCAACCGTTGTAGAGACTCCGTTAGGACTTTGCTGGAACTGAGGGTGGGAATGGTATAAACTTGGGATTTATACAGACAAGGCAAAGACACCTCCTGAGTCATGGGAAAAGGTGTCACCTTACTATTTTTGTCCCCTGTAGAAATTTTCCAACTGCCATTTTCCAGTTGCCATTCTGGGGTGCGGTCATTCGTTGCTTCTTGGGCAAAGTGCAGAAAGCTGACGCGATGGCCCCGGTCTAACAGGGCGTTCGTGATTTCCCTAGAATAAGTAACGTTACCGCAAAAGGGTGATTTTTTTCCAAGCCAAGCAATGTGCATTCAAGTGATTTGGAATTTCTTAAAATTTGTTTGTTGAGCATGACTTTACCACGATTACTGCGTTCTGTCCTCAAATTAGTGGAACTCATCAGATGACTCACGTTATTTGGGCAAGTTGACATCGGAATGTAGGCGGTGGAGTCACCGAGTGGGGGAGAGAGGAAATTGAAGACAATTAAATTTTAGATGTACAATAGCTTATTCAATTTATTGTAACGATAGAAGAACCTAAAAATATAAGTTTTGGGATTCATCGGTTTACAGGGGATGTTTTTAACTTTACAAAAATATGGCAGACAAACAAAAAGATATTTGGGATAAAGCCGCAGTGATTGCTAATCTCGTTTCTGCTGCGATTATTGCGGGTATTGGCATGGTGATTAATAGTTACCAACAGCAACAAAATTTAATGATTCAAGAGCAAAGGGCGATGATTGAACAAGTTCAAAATCAAGCCAGAAATCAACAAGTTAATGCTCAATTAGTAGAAGCTTTAATTGATGAATTGTCGGATAATAATACACAAAATAATTTGCGACAAGATATTGCTTTAAGTGCTTTATATAATACTTTAAAAGATCAAAATAAAGCCTTGATAACAGATATTACAGAGCGAATTCTCGTCAATATGATGAGTTATAATGATCTGACGTTTCTTTATGCCTATGAAATTTTGAAGCAGGAAGCACCCGAACGGGCAAAACCGGTTTATAATAAAATGTTAAAGAAATTTCATCCGGTTTTAGTTTCAGGACAAGAAGTAAAACCAAATCCTGATTTAATGTATAAAATTTCTCAATTAAATAGTGAACATAATTTGCATTTTGTCTATATCCACTTTCAAAACGAACAATTGAGATCCGTTGCTAAAGCGTTACAAAATAGTTTAAATCAAATAGAAGAAAAATTATTAGCTCCTAGTATTAAATTAATGCCCGGAGAATATTCTCCTGAAATCCGCTATTTTTATGATGAAGATTTACCGACCGCGACCCAAGTTAAAGCCTTGGTGGAGAAACAATTGAGTAAACCCTTTATTCTCAAAAAGTTGGGAACAGAAGGAGAATTACCCCAAGGTCAAATTGAAATTTGGATTCCCAAATAAGCAGCTTTTCTAGGCTTTTCCCTCGGAATTTACAAGAAAAGAAAGAAAAACCCATCCTACTCAGTAAAATGGGTTTTCCTCAAGGGAATTATGAGTGAGTAATAGCGTATTCACTCATCGAATTTAGGGCTTGTTCTCCGGGTAAAATAATAACTTTCCCCTCAGAATCTAAGTCAACTAAGGCGCTATCTCCATCTTTAAGATTTCCGGCTAATAATGCTTCTGCTAAAGCATCTTCTAACAGATTCATAATCGCCCGACGTAACGGTCTTGCGCCATACTTGGGATCAAAACCAACATTAACTAAATGTTCCTTAAACCGTTCACTCACCGTTAAGGTAATCTCCCGTTCAGTTAACCGAGCTAAGAGTTCTCGCAATAAAATATCTGCAATTTCCTTAACTTCAGATTTCTGCAATTGACGGAAGACAATAATTTCATCCAAACGGTTGAGAAATTCAGGACGGAAATATTGTTTCAGTTCCTCATTCACTAAATTCCGAATGCGGTTATATTGTTGATCTTCTTCCGAAGCTGACCACTCAAATCCTAAACCGCCACCGCCTTTTTCAATCACCTTAGAACCCACATTAGAGGTCATAATAATTAAGGTATTTTTGAAACTGACAACGCGACCTTTAGCATCAGTTAATCGTCCATCTTCTAAGATTTGTAATAACAAATTGAAGACATCCGGGTGGGCTTTTTCAATTTCATCAAATAACACCACCGTATAGGGACGACGACGCACCGCTTCGGTTAATTGTCCGCCTTCATCATAACCGACAAACCCTGGGGGAGAACCGATTAATTTAGATACTGTATGTCGTTCCATATATTCCGACATATCTAAACGAATCATCGCTTCTTCTGACCCAAAGAAATAGGCAGCTAAGGCTTTGGTTAATTCCGTTTTTCCGACTCCTGTAGGGCCAGAAAAAATGAAACTGGCAATAGGTCGATTAGGATTTTTTAACCCCACACGAGCTCGACGAATGGCGCGAGAAACGGCATTGACGGCTTCATGCTGACCAATTAATCGTTGATGTAAAATATCTTCCAACTTCAATAATTTAACCGATTCAGATTCAGTTAATTTATTGACCGGAATTCCTGTCCAAGCCGCTAACACATCGGCGATATCTTCTTCGGTAACAATTAAAGACCCAGAAGCAGAATTGACTTTTTCACTGGGGGTTTCCAGTTTGTCTTTAATTTCTAATTCGCGATCGCGCAATTGGCTGGCTTTATCAAAATCTTGCACTTTCACCGCCGTTTCTTTTTCGGCAATAACTTTCGTTAATTCCCGTTTTAATTGACGCAATTCGGGGGGAACTTTAGAATTCATCACCCGAACTCGCGAGCCCGCTTCATCAATTAAATCAATGGCTTTATCGGGTAAAAAGCGATCGCTAATATAACGGTCGGATAAGGTCGCGGCGGCATATAAGGCTTGATCAGAAATCGTTAATTGATGGTGTTGTTCATAGGCGCGACGCAACCCAAACAAAATTTCAACGGTTTCTTCAACGGAGGGTTCACCCACCATCACGGGTTGAAACCGACGTTCTAAAGCGGCGTCCCGTTCAATATATTTGCGATATTCATCCAGGGTGGTTGCTCCCAAACATTGCAACTCACCCCGCGCTAATGCAGGTTTAAGCATATTAGAGGCATCCATTGTGCCTTCAATAGCCCCTGCACCGACTAGGGTATGCAGTTCATCAATGACTAAAATAATATTTCCGGCGGTGCGAATTTCCTCAACAATGGTTTTTAGTCGTTCTTCAAATTCTCCCCGGAACCGGGTTCCCGCCACTAAGGTTCCCATGCTTAAGCTGATCACTTGTTTATTTTCCAGCACATCGGGAACATCATTATTGACAATGCGTTGAGCCAAGCCTTCCGCAATGGCTGTTTTCCCAACACCGGGTTCCCCAACTAACACGGGGTTATTTTTCGTCCGACGTCCTAAAATTTGAATCACCCGCTCAATTTCCCGTTCCCGACCGATCATTGGATCGAGTTTACCTTCGGCGGCTAATTGGGTTAAGTTCGTGCCAAATTCATCTAAGGTGGCTGTTTTAGCGGAACCCCGACGACCGCTTCCTCCAGAGGTTACGGTTTCATCGCCTAATGCTTTAATGACTTCGGTACGGAGTTGAGAACGGTCAACGCCCAGATTTTCTAGGACTTTGGCGGCAACGCCTTCGTTATCCTGCAATAATCCTAATAAAATATGTTCTGGGCCAATATAGTTATTCCCCATTTGGCGAGCTTCTTTCATCGCCATTTCAAAGATGCGTTTCGCCCTAGGGGTAAAGGGAATTTCAACCGGGACAAAACCTGAACCCCGACCAATAATGGCTTCAACTTCTTTCTGTACGTCGCGCAGGACTAACCCTTGGGCTACCAGTATTTTAGCGGCAATATTGCTCCCTTCGCTCATCAAACCGACTAACAGTTGTTCGGTTCCCACAAAGTTATGTCCCAGGCGTCGCGCTTCTTCCTGAGATAACATCACCGCCTTAATTGCTTTATCAGAAAAATATTCAAACATTCTCTGTGCTCACTCCCGTATAACGTTTGCTTTTTATGGAGTTGTCATCCCTCTGGCGAGAGTGATGATAGGTTTTAAGATCCAGATGTAAACTTTTGTTTAGATACTATACCTAATTTATCGTTATCGGGTTGAAAGTGTAGTGAGGACAGCCGTAATTTTTGGACGGGGGGATGGGGGGACAAGGGGACGGGGGGACGGGGAGAGATGGGGGGAGATGAGGTAAGGGAGAAAAGATATTGTGTTAAGCTGATCAGAAATTTGGGATACAAATTAAATAGGACTGCTATAGGGAACTCCACCTCTAACCCTTATCTATTGCCTATTGCCTATTGCCTATTGCCTATTGCCTATTGCCTATTGCCTATTGCCTATTGCCTATTGCCTATTGCCTATTG
Organism: Planktothrix sp. FACHB-1365; assembly: GCF_014697575.1. GTDB lineage: Bacteria > Cyanobacteriota > Cyanobacteriia > Cyanobacteriales > Microcoleaceae > Planktothrix. The sequence continues at coordinate 64,803 of NZ_JACJSC010000027.1, forward strand.
CCTATTGCCTGTTCCCTCCCTATTATTTTTTTAAGTCTTCGGTAAAATCAACTCCTATGCCTTTGCCATACATACCATCGGGAACACCATCCCCATTTGAATCAAATAAGTTGGCTCCGACTTGAAAATAACATTGTAAAGTAACTTTTTCATCTTCTGAAACTAAAATATTAATATCACCGCCATAAGTGCCACATTCAAAACTCATGCGTTCGACTTTTTCACTATTTCGATTTAAAATAGCTTGAATTTTGGGATCATCGCTCGAAATTTTTACCCCAAATTGTTGTTCATAACCTGGTAAGGGAAGAATCCCTAATGGCAGTCCGGGTCGTTCTCCATTTTCTACTTTCGCTTCCCAACAACTCAAATAAACAACTTTCTCTTGGTCGGAATTAGAGTTTACTGATAACCCTAAGAGTTGAGGAGGTAAACAGTCCTTTTGATAACTTTGGGTTTTTTCTGAAAAGTTAGACTGTAAAATTTTCCAGAGGGTTTCACAAGATTCGGGTTCACAATTTCCGATAATTTTTCTTTCGGGTTCAGCTAAAGTGGGAAGACTTAAGATTAAACTGATTCCTCCGGTTATAAGAGATAGACTTAAACGTTTTGAGCCGTTGAATCTTTGCATTTTTGATGGAGTAATTCAAACAAAGAGGGAAGTATTAACTCCCCTATTTTATCAAGATTTTAACTTTTTTAACCTGGTTTTTAGATTAATTTCATAATTCTCATTTGAGATAATAACCAATTTGCCATCGTTGCTCGTCGGGTGTGTCGGGGAGTAAATTCTCCAATTTTATAACCTTTAAAACCCAATGTTTCCTTTAACATTTGTTTATTTTCAGCAGGGATAGAACGAGTTAATTTTATTGTTGCTGGACGACTTTCAATAAAATCAGGAGGTTCTGGATAGTCTTCTTTCCAATGAGGATCAGCATTTGTTCCATCCCATTGATCGGTTTCAGGATTATATTGATATCCTAAATAATACCAAACCAATTGATTAACCATTGTATCATCAATTTCTTCGTTGATAATTGCCCAAATGGTATCAGAAGTCAAGGGGGGAAGTTCAAGAAATTGAGCCATGATAAGACGGTTTGATTTTTAGACTGTAAGTTTAATCTATTGATATATTATTAGGATAGAGGGGCGATCGCAATTGTCTGGGTTAGTAGAGGGAAATTTTTGAACCCTAGATTGAGAAAATCCCTATTGCTGATGAAATAGGGATTGAGGTAGAACTTAGATATTTAATGAATGAACATTCAAAATTTTAAGCGATAGTTCCTGAACGTTTGCGTTTGAGGAATAATCCACCTAAAACACCGGAAGTTAATAATCCTAAAATCGTTCCCGGTTCAGGAACAACTGCATTAATGGTTGTAGTTCCACTGATTTCATTGGCGGTAACAACTAAAGGTTTACCTGTAGGACTATCCTTAGCTGAAATAAACAAGACACCTTCTGTACCCAAATCACCAACGGCTAATAATTGTTCAGGGGTAGGTGCAGGATCACCATCTGCATTGACATCAAAAGCAACATTAAAGTTGCGATTATTAGAATAGTTAACAAAGGAAGGATTTAAGGGATCGGTAATATCATAAATCATCACACCACTGATTCGTTCTAAACCAATAAAGGCATAGGTGCGATTCTTAATTTTGCCAATCGTTATTCCTTCTGGTTCTGGCCCTTTAGCATCACTGCGACTATCAAAATCATTGACTGAATTATCAGAATTGAAAAACTGTGGATATAAATCGGCTGTAATTTTTTCAAACTGATTACCACTATCAAAGACTATATTACCTTCTTCATCCAAAATGGAAAAACTACGGCCCCCAAAGGTATAAAGTTCGTCAAAGTCTCCATCCCCATCCGTATCTCCCTGTTGATTCGTGACAATCAAACGACCTAAATTTTCTTTTTTTTGTAATTGTGCTGCATTGGGAAAAGCAGTGGGATCAAGAACTAAATCTGCTACCCGGACTTCTTCACTAAACCCATCTTCATCAATACTAGAGCCTTCATTGGCAATAACTACATAGTTTTTCCCACCCACTTTATAAGATTTTGCCTCATCAGGCTGATAAAACCCGTAGAGATTAGAATAGTTTTTGATATTAATCGCCTTATCTCTGTCACTGACATCTAAACTGTTTTCAGGTAGGCTATAATCCTTGACTCCTAATCCAACAATCTTGGTAAATTCTTCTGTTATCAGATCTAATAAACCCACAGCATTATTTTCTTGGAATGTCACCCAAGCTTTCTTTCCATTATCAGAAACAGCAATATATTCAGGTTCGAGGGACTGAGCAACGGTAATACCATCAGGCCCAAAAATTCGGACACTTTCACCCAATTGATCATATTTTGAACCGCCAACATTGAAATCTGTTAAACCAATAAATTTCTGGGTTGGACTTTCCCCCAAAAATAGTTTTTCTAAGTCGATTAAACTGATGGAACCTTCTGGATTAACATTTGTTACATAGTTAGCTTCGCCTTCATTCGCCACTAATACTTTTTTACCATCTGGGGTAAAGGTTAAAGTATCAGGTAACGCACCCACCTGTACAGAAGATTTTTCTAAACTGCTATTAAATAAAGTTCCATCAGGATTAAAGAAAAGGATGCTTCCCGGAGCTTGAGTATCGATATTTTTAACAGCGACAGCAAATAAACTTGTATTTTGATATTTCGTTTGACCTACACTTAAAACCGTTCCAAAGCTAGGATCAAACTGAGTGACATCAATACTTTGCTTCAGGAAAGGATTGGTTGGATCTTGGATATTGAGAATATCAATAGAATTTGTACTTTGATTGGTAACAAACAAATTAGCTGATTTAGGATCAAAAGCAGAGATTAATGAAGCTCCATCATCAAAAATCCCTGTTGAGTAGGTTCCTAGTGGTTTTAATGTTAGCCCCATTGCAGGCGTAGCCATCAAACCCAATAGAAAAGTTGAGGGAATTACTAAATTGATCCAGCCTGGTGTCTTAATAAAACTGATGCTTTGACCCTGATTGTTTAACATAAAGCCATTGTCTCCTGATATTAATTTTTGTCAGACTAATGTTCATTTACCCTAATCAAACCCGGTTTAAACTCTAAGATTTAACCCATTTTTCCTAAAATAAGCTGATTTAACAGCAAAAATAAAAAAAACAAAATCTTAAAAATTTTGTTGGCTATTTTTTGGGAGAATAGCCTTATCACTTCTCAAAACTCCTTACTTAAAGGGAGGTGAGAATCTGTTGTCAGGAGTTAGGGTGTATCCTAAGCCTTGAATAAGGGCAACTCACAAGGAATTTTAGAACATTAATTTGGGTAAATATAGGGAATTTTTACATGGCTTCCCGAAAAAGACAAGTTTTCATCAGAGAAAATACGGATATTTTTACAGAATCTTTAAAAAAGTGGTTCAGAATTTCGATTATCCCCTGTAAATTTTCGGGATCATGACTCTGTACTGATACAGACAATGGGTTCAGATTTTGTTAAGATCACGGATAAGTTGCAATTTCAGGACAGACCTCTGTTCGAGATTTCTCTGATCACACCTGAAAATCATCATGTCATGATTCGAGCAATTCAGGACTAAGCCTCTAAAGTTCGGCTTTTGGCATCTACCCCAGGGTCAAAATTTGTCTATTGAACTCCGGTGCAATCGTCAACAAATTAAGAAATACAGAGAACTTCCCCCTACCCCATCTCCTTGGGAGAATCATAGATAATGTTGCATAAAATTTTGGGAAACCTCTTGCTTCTGAGTGTTGTCAGCCTAATAGTGGGTTGCACTCAGACTTCACCGACTCCCTCAGCGACGACACCAACACCTACCCCTACTTCCACAGGTACAAAAACCCTTGTGATTGGGGATGTAACCAACCAACCTGCTAAAAAAATTACTCGCTATCAACCTTTGGCGGACTACTTAGCAGCACGCTTATCTCAATTTGAGATTGGGATGGGGGAGGTCAAAGTAGCACCAGATGTGGGAACAATGGCAGAATTTCTCAAGTCGGGTCAAGTCGATCTCTACTTTGATAGTCCCTATCCAGCCATGATTGCGACCAACAAATCAGGTTCTCAAGCTATTTTACGGCGTTGGAAGGGGGGAGATCCAACCTATCACACCATTATTTTTGCCTTAAAAGATCGTGGGATTGAACGCCCCGAAGATTTGCAGGGAAAAATGATGGCTTTTGATGATGTCACTTCAACTTCTGGATTTGTTTTACCCTTTGTTTATCTTAAGGAAACTGGTTTAACACTGAAGGAAAAGGACTCCACTACCGATGAGGTAGCGAGTGATGAAGTGGGGTATGTGTTTAGTAAAGATGATCAAAATAATATTCAATGGGTGATTAGCGGTAAAGTCGATGCAGCAGCAGTTGATTATCGAAGTTATTTAGAAATTCCCGAAGAAAGTCGCAATGCAATGGTAATTTTAGGGGAAACCGAGGAAGTAGCCAGACACGTTGTTTTAGTTCGTTCCGGTTTACCCCCTGAACAGGTGGAAGCCATTAAACAAATCATGCTAGACATGGATAAAACCCCAGAAGGAAAGGCTGTCTTAGAACAGTTTGAGGAAACGGCTAAGTTTGACACGTTCCCGACTCAAAAAGACATTGCCAGAATGCAAGAGTTATATGAACAAGTTCAAAACAGGTGAGTTGGATGCTCCCATTCCGACACAAACGATTATCGCTAGCCACGAAACTTTCGTTAGCTATGACCAGCTTGGTGATTGTGGCGGTGGCGGGTGTTACTTGGCTCTCACTCCACCGTCAACAACAAACGTTTCGCCAAGAGTTGGAACAACAAGCTGAACTTCTACTTAATACTTTAGCCGTTACCACTTCTGATCCGCTTTACACTTTAGATGCAGATTTCTTGGAAGAAATTATGCAGCAATTGGGACGAAATCAAGTTTTAGTTGCGGGTCGAGTTTATGAAAAAGACGGACGGGTGGTGGCGGATGCTTATAGTAATTCAGTTCTAACCTATGGGATTAAACCAGATCCGTTAGGTCAACAATTAATTCAAAGTGATCAGCCGATTTTCCTCTGGGAAGCCGATCAATTATTAGCGGGTCGTGCGGTTGTGGTGGGCCGTCAACGTTTGGGTGCTGTAAGTGTGGGGTTGCCTACAGCCCCTTTATACAAAAAAATGGCAGAAGTTCGCACTCAAGGGATTATTGTTGCGTTAATTGCAGCAGGTGCAGGAACGTCTTTGGCGTTGTTAATTAGTCGGTCTATTACTGAACCGCTACAACAGATGACTATAGCAACACAACAATTAGCGGCGGGTGATTTAAGTCGAAAAATTGAGATTAATAGCCAGGATGAATTAAAAGTTTTGGCGGATTCGTTTAATAGTATGACGGATCAATTGCGGGATTTAATTCAGAGTAAAGAACAGTTAATTAAAAGTTTGGAATTAAGGGCTGAAGATTTACGGCACAGTGAAGCCAAAAATCGAGCGTTATTAAATGCTATTCCTGATTTGATGTTTCGGTTTAATCGAGATGGCTTGTTTTTGGATTTTAAAGCCCCTAGAGGAGATCATTTCTTGCGATCGCTCGGTAAATTTATGAATCGGACGGTTTATGATTTATTGCCTGATTATATTGCCCAGACTTATGTTCACTATGTTACCACTGCTTTAGAAACCCACAACATACAGATTTTTGAGTATGAATGGTTTGTTCAGGGGAAACGCCGTCATTTTGAAGCTCGAATTGTGGTTAGTGGTCAGGAAGAAGTTTTAGCCATTGTTCGGGATATTACCGAAAGTAAATTAGCCCAAATAGAATTGCAGCAAGCGATGGAAGCCGCAGAAGCCGCAAACCAAACTAAAAATGAATTTTTAGCCCGAATGAGTCATGAATTACGCACCCCTTTAAATGCAATTATTGGTTATAGTGATTTACTCCAAGAAGATGCTAAAGATTTAGGGTATTTGGATTTAGTACCCGATTTAGAACAAATTAAAGCATCAGGAATGCACCTACTAACGATTATTCAAGATATTTTAGATATTTCTAAATTGGAATCGGGAGAAATGACTCTTTATTTAGAAAGTTTTGATATTTCTACGTTAATTAATGAAGTTCAATCTACGATTCAACCTCTGATTCAAACTAATAATAATACTTTGATTATTAAGGGGGCGAATTATTTAGGCAAAATGGTTGCAGACCGAACAAAAGTTAAACAAATTTTATTTAATTTATTGAGTAATGCTACTAAATTTACAGAGGCAGGTATTATTACTCTCACGATTTCTCATTCTTCTATTCGGCAAATATCCAGTCAACATCAACCTAATTTACATTCTTCTTCAGTTAATCAATCTTTCTCTTCAAAAGCCAACGATTGGATTACATTTAGTGTTGCTGATACCGGAATTGGTATGACTCCTGAACAAATTAATAAAATCTTTGATCCGTTTATTCAAGCTGATAATTCTACCACTCGTAAGTATGGAGGTACTGGATTAGGATTATCGATTACTAAACAGCTTTGTGAATTAATGGGAGGGAATATTACTGTCTCTAGTGAAATTAATGTGGGCTCAACGTTTACTTTTTTCTTACCTAGAATCATTGAAGAGATAACCTCAAAGCCGGAAGCAAAAGACAAACTCAAACACACTAGCAACAGAAGACAGGTTTGACACTCTCACCGTCAATCGCAAAGCGATGTGACGGGAGATTCTTTGTTCAACGAATCAACTTGCCCCAACAGGATTTCTCCCGCCAAAGTAGAGGTCAATTCTCCCAAAGCGTTTATCGGTTCTAAACCGAAAGTTCCCGTATGTCCTGCGGTACTTAATCCCCTTCTTAAAATATTTTTCGCAGCGTTTTCATCCCTATCCAACTGACATCCACAACTACAAACGTGGGTTCTTGTTGATAGGGATTTTTTGACGGTTTTTCCGCAATTAGAGCAATTTTGGCTTGTATATTGGGAAGGAACAGCAATAGTAACCTTACCATATTTTCTACCAAAATATTCAAGCCAAATACGGAATTGATACCAAGCTGCATCACTAATTGATTTAGCTAGACAATGATTTTTAACTAAGTTCTTAATCTTTAAATCTTCGTAGGCTACCAAATCGTTAGATTGGATAACGGAGTATGCAACACGCTTGCTAAACTCTTTTCGTTGCCGACTAATTTTCAGATGAGCCTTAGCTAATTTCTGTCTCGCTTTTTTGCGGTTATTAGACCCTTTCTGTTTCCGAGAAAGTTGCCTTTGTAACCGCTTAATTTTCTTTTCTCCCATTCTCAAGAATTTAGGGTTATCTATTTTATTACCTTGATCATCGGTGTAAAAAGCAGATAACCCCACGTCTAAACCGATTGTTTTATTCGTTGGTTCAGTCTTGATTTGAACGTCAACTGAAAGAATGAACTGGCAATAATAACCATCTGCACGTCTAACCAATCGAACTCGTTTAATTTGTTCGGGTTGATAGAAATGCAAATCGTAGCTTCCTACTAACCGTAACCGTCCAATTCCTTTCTTATCAGTAAAGGTAATGGCTTTACGACTTTCTAAATTTAATTGCCATCCGGTTTGTTTGTATTCAACCGAACGGCAATTTTTCTTGAAACGGGGATAGCCTTTTTTACCAGGAATTTTCCGTTTACAGTTATCATAGAATCGAGCGATAGCTGACCATGCTCTCTCGGCACTAGATTGTCTAGCTTGAGAGTTTAACTCGTTAGCGAATTTAAAGTCATGAGCTAAAACGCGACAATACTTATTCAAATCGTAGCGTCCAACCCCTTTGTTATCTATCCAATATCTTAGACATTTGTTCTGGATGAATTGAGCGGTACGAATCGCTTCATCTATCGCTTTATATTGTTGTTCTTTCGCTCTAACTTTAAATTCGAGAACTAGCATTTATGTCACCAATATCGACCTAAATCTAATCTAACACAAGTTTCTGTTTTTGTGTCAAATTAAAATATCGTGCTACGCTGGGTACATTGCTCGGTTTTTCATCTCGCCGTTAACCTAACGGTGTAACGGGAGTCTTCAAACCGAGGTCTTAGATAAAAAAAATAGAATATATTGACCCTGAAGATCTCGCCCTAACCTAGACTAATGTTACAATTCCTGACTGTTTTGATCAGATTAATTCCGATTATCCCAGATTTCTTTTTTTCCCGATAAGCTTGTCTTAATCTTTCTATTGCGGAGGGTGCGATCGCAGTTTTCACTAACCCCACTAATTCACCCCATTGATACAATTGTTTGCAGGATGCGGCGTAATGAAATTGAAAACTATAAAATTTTGTCCAAAACTCCGGTGCTTTTTGACTGCGACGGCTTCTGTACCAGCGTTGACGCCACCGCAGGAAATCTTCTGCTTTGGGGGGTTCTACTTCTAGGATAGCGGGAAAATCGGCATAACTCACAAACTGGCTAATTCCCTGACCATGAACATAAACCACATATCGCCAGCATTGAATTTGATAGATCTGTTCTCGCTGAAGGTTAAACATTAACGCCACCGTCTGTTCGGTCACAAATCTGGCTAAGGGATGCAAAATAGCAGATTTATGAAGAATTTTTGATTCGGTAATAATGGGTGCGTTTGGCGTGAGTGTTGCTATCATATAAATTGTCTCCTTGGTTTTAGGGAGTCACAGCGATCGCCGTTTGTTTGCGAGACTGGGGCGATCGCTTTTGATTTTCTCTTATGCTATGATGTAATTACATCATTTGTCAAGTATGGGTTTAGTTAGAGTCAAAGTTAAAGAATTAGCAGAAGAGAAAGGCTGGACACTGAAGGAGGTTTCTGAACGTTCTGGCGTAATTTATAGCACCGTCAGAAGCTATGCTCGACGTTCTGGAATGGCAATGGTTGACTTTACAGCATTACACAAATTAGCAAGAACATTTGATGTGATGATTGAAGATTTAGTAGAAATTATAGAAGAATAAAATTGTCATTTTTTATCAAAATAATATGGGTTTAATTAGAGTAAAAATCCGAGAACTGGCAGCCGAGAGAGGTTGGACATTAAAGGAAGTCGCAGAGCGTTCTGGTGTAGTTTATAACAGTGTTAAACATTACGCCCGATGTCCTGGGATGACAAAAGTTGACTTTACAGCCCTTCAGAAATTAGCACGGACTTTTGATGTGATGATTGAGGAAGTTGTGGAAGTTTTGGAACATTAAAAATTTGCTTAGTTTGGGTCTAATATGAAATCTTTAAATGTTGGCTACACATCTCCCCCCTTTTTAAGGGGGGTTGGGGGGGATCATCTGTAGCGTTCATAATGGGATTTCATATAAAATCTGCTCTGAAGCTAGTTTTTTATCGTTAACTTTAGCTCAACACTTTAATTATTGCTGAAAAACTCAGTTGGTGAGGTTTAGGAAACTTTTTCAAACCTCTAACTCCTTAACTTTCGCCACCGCGCATCCACGCCCCGTCCTACACATTCTATTCTTCCCTCATCCCGTTCTTGACGTAAAATCCGACGAATTAAATCAACAGAAACCGCCGGACGAAGACTCGGTACTTTGAATCACCGCAGTTTGTCGCAACGTTTCTAACATCTGGGGTGACTGTTGCTGGTATAACTCCTGTTTCCCTTTATATTCCCCTATCAGGCGAATCGTCTGAAGAAGTTTTTGGGTAATCGGTTGTCGATTGAAAAAGGTCAGTTCAAAAGATTGCATAGATAAAAAGCACTGCTTTATGGTTATGGAGTCGCTTCTTTCTATTATATAAGTATTTTTAATATAGGTACTCTATAGTCTAATAGTACCTATTTAAAGGGGATTGTACCTGATTCCATGGGATTTTGCCCATCCTAGTCTAATCAAAATAGAATCATCTTTATAGTAATGAGCAGGTTAATGTTGACAACAACTTCCGTGTCTTTGTGTCTTTGTGGTAACATTCAAAGCTTGACCCTATATATCATCAGTTAGTTGGGGATTTCCCCCAATCGTGCATTTGTTCTAAAATTGGTTTTAATCCTTCTCCTAATTCCGTTAAAGAATATTCAACTTTAGGGGGAATTTCAGCATAAACTTGTCGATGAATAATGCCATCGGCTTCGAGTTCTCGCAATTGTTCTGTGAGCATTTTATGAGTAATTCCCTGAATAGAACGTTGGAGTTGATTAAATCGTTTTACCTCTGTCCATAACTCTTGAATAATTAAAATTTTCCAGCGTCCACTCATCACTTTTAATGGGATTTCAGCCGGACAGGTTGATTTTTTAAAAGGCAATTCAGACCCTTGCATAGTTCCAAGTTCGGGCGTGACGAACGAAAAAGTGCGTACTTCCCATTCTAGTGTTTTTTTTCTAAATTAAAAAGAGTAGGGTTAAATCTAAGAAAAATATGATTACAGTTCGCAAGTCTCAAGATCGAGGACACATTAAGATTGATTGGCTAGAAAGCTATCATACGTTTTCCTTTGGGAATTATTATGATCCTGAATATATGGGATGGAGATCCCTACGAGTGATTAATGAAGATTGGGTACAACCGGGTAAAGGTTTCCCGACTCACCCCCATCGAGATATGGAAATTATTACCTATATTTTGCAGGGTTCCCTTGAACATAAAGATAGTTTAGGAACAGGTTCAATTATTCAACGGGGTGAAGTTCAACGCATGAGTGCAGGTACAGGAATTCGTCATAGTGAATTTAATCCATCTACAACTGAGGCGGTGCATTTGTTACAAATTTGGCTACTTCCTGATACTGAAGGTTTATCGCCGAGCTATGAACAGCAATCTTTTCCTCTATTAGAACAGCCCGGTCAGTTACAATTAATTGCTTCACCCCATGATGTTGATCAAGCTGTAAAAATCCATCAAAATGTTAATTTATATGCAGCCTGTTTGCAACCTAACGATCGTATTTCCTATTCCCTTCCTTCCCAACGTTATGCTTGGATACAAGTGGCTAGAGGTGAAATCATCCTGAATCAACTCTCTTTGACAGCCGGTGATGGTGTAGCGATTTCTCAAGAACCTGAAATAACTCTTACCGCTTCTAGTGATGCAGAAATTCTGCTGTTTGATTTAGCCTAATTTTTTACCAGAGTAAGGATGTTGCCAGAAGATCTTTACTCTGGTTTTGGACTAAACATAAAACCCTAACATACGGATTGCCAAATAACCGTATCTCTAATAACTTTTTATTTAAAAAATTAATTCTCGATCAACGTCATATTTACAGTAAGATTGAATGCAGTTTAGGGTTGGATTTGTCCTGGGTGCGATCGAACCGTTAGCAAAACAATCGGATGTCATGAGAATTCTCACCAAACCCTTCAATTTAACACCTGCGGATCAACACAGCGACTTTGACTGATCAAATTTCACTTCCTAGGGTAGCTTTGTTACAAAAATTCCTCTAAAATGACTAATTAAAATTCTATTGGCTCGGATCTTACCTTTTCGTTTTAAAATCTTAAAATATTGTAAATCTATCTAGCTCCGATAACCTAGTATTTCCATTAACTCCCTATGGCTATTGGCTATCTCGCCCTGGTTCTCCATGCCCATCTTCCTTTTGTCCGCCACCCTGAAAGTGACTATGTATTAGAGGAAGAATGGTTATTTGAAGCAATTACCGAAACCTACATCCCCTTAATCCAAATGTTTGAAGGGTTAAAGCGGGACGGAATTGATTTCAAGATGACCATGAGTTTAACTCCTCCTCTGGTGTCCATGTTGCGAGACCCGCTCCTTCAGGAACGCTATGATCAACATCTCACTCTCCTCCAAGATTTAATCGAACAGGAAATAGATCGTCATCAAAAAAATGGGCATCTTCGTTATCTGGCGGAACATTATGCGGAAGAATGGCAGAACGCCCGCAAACTTTGGGAACGCTACAACGGTGATTTAGTTACGGCTTTTAAACAATTTCAAGATACCAATAATTTAGAAATCATCACCTGCGGGGCGACTCATGGCTATTTACCCCTGATGAATATGTATCCCCAAGCGGTTTGGGGACAAATTGAAGTTGCTTGTCAACATTATGAAGATACCTTTGGCCGTCGTCCCCGTGGGATTTGGTTGCCCGAATGTGCCTACTATAATGGCTTAGAACGAATGTTAGCCGATGCGGGAATTCGGTATTTTCTCACCGATGGTCATGGGATTCTCTACGCTCGTCCCCGTCCTCGCTTTGGAACCTATTCCCCTATTTTTACAGAATCCGGTGTGGCGGTTTTTGCACGGGATAACGAATCTTCTCAGCAGGTGTGGTCTTCAGAAGTCGGTTATCCAGGAGCGTCGGAATATCGAGAATTTTACAAAGATTTGGGCTGGGAAGCGGAATATGAGTATATTAAGCCCTATATTATGCCGAATGGTCAGCGTAAAAATACCGGGGTGAAGTATTACAAAATTACGGGTCGGGGTTTAGGATTATCCGATAAGGAACTTTATGATCCCTATTGGGCAAAGTTGAAAACGGCTGAACACGCTGCGAACTTTGTGTTTAACCGTGAACGCCAAGTGGAACATCTGCATGGGATTATGCAGCGCCCTCCGATTATTGTCTCTCCCTATGATGCTGAACTTTTCGGACATTGGTGGTATGAGGGGCCTTGGTTTCTGGATCAATTATTCCGTAAAACTTGGCAAGATCAAAAGATCTATGGAATGACCCATTTAGCCGATTATCTTCAAGCTTTTCCCACCCAACAAGTGTGTCATCCGGCTCAGTCGAGTTGGGGATATAAAGGATTCCATGAATATTGGCTCAATCATACTAATGCTTGGATTTATCCCCATCTTCACAAAGCCGCAGAGCGGATGATTAAAATGGCAGGTCGAGAACCCTGTAGTGAACTAGAGTTACGCGCTCTGAATCAAGCCGCGCGAGAATTATTGTTAGCACAGTCCTCCGACTGGGCTTTTATCATGAGTTCGGGAACCATGACCCCCTACGCTGTGCGTCGTACCCGTTCTCACCTGATGCGATTTAACAAAATCTACGAAGATCTCAAAATTGGTAAAGTAGATTCGGGTTGGCTGGAAAAAGTCGAAGCCATTGACAATATCTTCCCCAATATCGATTTTCGCGTCTATCGACCATTGATGTAAAACTAGGCACAGCAGTCAGACGTTAATCATTTCCCCCCTTCTCCCTTTCTCCCCTTCTCCCTTTCTCCCCTTCTCCCTTTCTCCCCGTCCCCCCGTCCCCTTGTCCCCCTAATCCTCTCCCCTGCGGTAGAGGTTTTTTTTGTAGATGTGTGAATGATAAGAAATTTGTAAATTTTTGTTAAGTTGAGGCATTTTGTAAAATAGACTACAGAATCTTCTGGTATATTAAAAATTGAAGACAAAAACAGCCTGTTCTTTTTTAGGCTCGTTATTTAGGAGGACAAACTCATGGGTACTCAAGATCAAGCTCGCGCCTTAATGATGCGTCATCACCACACCATCAAAAATCGTCAACAGTCCTTACTGAATCGCGTGGCGGATGAAGTCGGTACAGAACCGGGTGATTGCACCCTGATTCAAGGCAAACCCAACAACCATTCTGCAACTAGCTATGATCGCAGCAATGCCACAATGAGTTAGTCCGATTAAGAATTTTAATCTTTCTTAATATTTCGTTCAACAAACCTTAACTTACACAAGCGACAACAGGAGAAACAGATTATGGGTACTCAAGATCAAGCTCGTTCTTTAATGATGCGTCATCATCAAATGATCAAAAACCGTCAACAATCTTTACTCAATCGTGTGTCGGATGAAGTCGGTACAGAACCCGGTGATTGCACCATGATTCAAGGCAAACCCAACTCCAATGCTACCAATAATTATGGACGTAGCAACGCCACCATGAGCTAAGTCTCAACGTTAGTTTTTTTAAAATCAGGAAAACATTCAATTTTAAATAAAGGAGAAACAGATTATGGGTACTCAAGATCAAGCTCGTTCTTTAATGATGCGTCACCATCAAATGATCAAAAACCGTCAACAATCTTTACTCAATCGTGTGTCGGATGAAGTCGGTACAGAACCCGGTGATTGCACCATGATTCAAGGCAAACCCAACTCCAATGCTACCAATAATTATGGACGTAGCAACGCCACCATGAGCTAAGTCTCAACGTTAGTTTTTTTAAGATTAAGTCAAGAAAACATTCAATTTTAAATAAAGGACAAACAGATTATGGATACCCAAGATCAAGCTCGTTCTTTAATGATGCGTCATCATCAAATGATCAAAAATCGTCAACAATCTTTACTCAATCGTGTTGCAGATGAAGTTGGCATTGAACCGGGTGATTATCGGACAACAATTCAAGGTAAACCCACTGAAAATGCAAGTAACTATGATCGAAGTGGATCATCCATGAGTTAATTGATTTGTGATTAGATAACCTGAAATTTACCATGAATCTATCAATGCCCCCGCTTTGCTGTAGCAAGTGGGGATATTTTTTGTGGAACAGGCATCTTGCCTGTTATTGACGGTTGACGGTTGACGGGTGTTAATTATTTCATCTTTCTTCCCCTACTCAGGAGTGCTCCTCTTCTCCCCCAGCCCACCGTTATTGATATAATCCCTTGTCAGTAATATTGGAAGGGGAAATCATGTCAGATTGGAAAGTGATTGAGGGTGGAGTCACAGCACCTAGAGGATATCGAGCATCGGGAATTACAGCCGGATTAAAACTATCAGGATTACCCGATTTAGCCTTAATTGTGTCTGATGTTGATGCGATCGCGGCGGGGGTCTTTACCACCAGTCAAGTTAGAGCCGCCTGTGTAGACTATTGCCGCCAACAACTGCAAGCCAAACCCAGCGCGAAAGCAATTTTATGTAATTCAGGACAAGCCAATGCCGCCACAGGAGAAGCAGGTTGGACAGATGCCGTAGAATCAGCCCAAGCTTTAGCTGCTGTTTTAAATATTGCACCAGAATCAATTTTACTGGCCTCCACCGGAGTCATCGGTCAACGGATTAAAATGGACGCCCTCAAAGCAGGAATTCCGAAGTTAGTCGCCGAATTGTCAGAAAAGGGTAACGAAGCCGCATCCAAAGCGATCATGACAACGGATTTAGTTCCCAAAACCATTGCTTTAGAAACGATGTTTGGGGATCGTCCCGTAAGAATTGGCGGAATTTGCAAAGGTTCGGGAATGATCCACCCCAATATGGCGACTATGTTAGCTTTTGTCACCTGCGATGCTGCGGTTTCTCCTCCCCTTTGGCAAGAAATGTTAACTCGTGCGACCAACCGGAGTTTTAACCAAGTGACAGTGGATGGAGATACCAGTACCAATGATTCTTTAATTGCTTTAGCCAATGGTGCCTCTCGGACTCCTGCTATTACTGCAATGGGGCCAGAAGCCGAAAAATTAGAAGGGATGTTAACGGCGGTTTGTGAATATTTAGCCAAAGCGATCGCACGGGATGGAGAAGGAGCTACCTGTTTAATTGAAGTTCAAGTTTCTGGTGCAGAAGATGAAGCCTCGGCGAGTAAAGTTGCGAAAACCATTGTGGGTTCATCTTTGGTGAAGTCGGCAATTTTTGGTCGTGATCCCAACTGGGGACGCATTGCGGCTGCTGCTGGACGGGCTGGAGTTCATTTTGATCAAAATCATTTAGAAATCAAGTTAGGGGATTTTCTCTTAATGCAATATGGTCAACCCTTAGCCTTTGATCGCAATGCAGCTAACGAATATTTAAAGAAAGCACCTACCGGAGAATATCTCAAAGAAGATACCGTTTTAATTTCAGTTCAAATCGGCAATGGCCCAGGAACCAGCAAAGCTTGGGGATGCGATTTAAGTTATGACTATGTGAAAATTAACGCTGAATATACAACTTAAATCAGTTATCAGTTATCAGTGTAGAGACGCGCCATGGCGCGTCTGTATCAGTTATCAGTGTAGAGACGCGCCATGGCGCGTCTGCATCAGTTATCAGTTATTAGGTTATTCATGAACTTTTAACTTTTGTACTGATTACTGATGACTGAATCATTGACAAGAACGGATTCGGCGGAATTCAAAGACTGTGTTAAATAAAAGGGATAAGTAATAGAAGAATTGAGTTGAAGATGATTAGCGATGACACCAATACAAGGCATCCTATAGGTATCCAGTTTATCCAAAATTTTTCTAAAAACCGTTTTATGGGTTTTATGAATCGCCGTGACTAAAATTAAACCATCTAAATATTCAGCCAAGAAAATAGCATCATTATATTCATGCAATTCAGGCGTATCATAAATCACTAAATCATAAGTTTCTTGGAGTGACTCAACGACGTGTCGCATTTGATCTGAAGCCAGCAATTTAAAGGTATTAGCGTAGGGAACTCCTGCGGTTAAAATAAAGAGATTTTCCGAGAGCGAAGTCCTTTGAATTACTGCATTAGGTGTTGCTTTTTCGGTTAATAAATCGCTGAGTCCTTTTTGATTAGATACCCCCAAAACAGTATGAAGTTGGGGATAACGTAAATTAGCATCTACTAATAGTACCTGCTGCCCCATATGAGCCATCGTTTGTGCTAAGTGTAAAGCAATTGTTGACTTACCATCCTTAGATTCTGCCGAGCAAATTCCAATAGATCGGATTAAAGAATCGGCATATAAAAACCGCAAATTGGCGTAAGCGTTATCAAAAGCATTCAAGAATTGAGTCATTTTTTCTAATGCCCGTATCCGAGATTTTGTTAATCCTGATGGACTCAGATTATTCTCTAGGGGGAGATGGGAAGCTATCGGAAAATTGTTGTGTCGAGGAATTTCCCCCAACAAAGGAAATGAAATCATATCTTCTATATCCTGCTTTGTATAAAAAATATTGCGAAGCCGTTCCAAGAGAATTGATAATCCAATTCCTAATACAATTCCTCCACCCAAAGTTATAATCAGGTTCTTGACTGGACTTTCAGGCTCGGCACCAATGGGAATTCCGTTACTATCATAAAGAATTCTGGGCTTAGAAATAATCTCCCAAGGAATATTAGTTTGAGCCGCTTCAATTCTTAATTTTTCTCGCTCATCTAAAAATAAATTGAGTCGTTTATTGGTTAAATCAAGCTGTTGCTGAATTTCATTATATTCACGAGCAACACCCGGAAAAAGTTGAGCTTGTTGAGTTAAAGTATTAAGTGCATTATTTAATCCTTTTAACCGAACTTCTAAAGACTTTATTTGACTATCCGTATCTACAAGTTGCCCAATTAACTTTTGACGAATAGAGGTTTGAAAAGCCATCACTGAAGAATTATTTTGCACTTTTGAAGCGTTTTCACCCAAAATCTTCTGATTTTCTTGTTCTAATAATTTTAATAAATTAGCTTGTTGTTCCTTTAATTGTTGCACTTCTGGACTATTAGCACTAAAAGTTGCAGATTGAATCGCAATTTGAGTTTCAACCGTCATCAAAGCATCTAAGATTTGTTTACGGAAGGGACTTTCGCTTAGGGCGGAAGCGGCTACGGCTTCATCTGGACTAAAGGATAGTTGCGTTTGTAGATGTTGGTATAAAGCTCTTAATTCTTGAAGTTGTCTCTCTGCTTCTTGGCTCTGAGTTTCCAGAGTCCGAATTTGATCATACAATGTTTGCCCCCGTGCCATCGGGTCAAGTAACTCATACTGCTGTTGAATCTTCTGAAGCTTTCCTCGATCTTCAGCAACTCGTTTTTGTAATAAAGGTAATTGCTCATCAATGAACTCAACCCCTTGACTAATCCTCGTTTTACGCTCATCTAAACTATACTTTAAATACTTTTCAGCCGTTTTTTGTAACACAAACAAAACTTGATCAGTATCTTTTCCTTTATAAGAAACTTCCAGAATTTTAGTTTGATCCCGGATACTAGAACCATTAGAAACTCGTTCCAGTTCCAACTTATCCGTTAAATCCTCTACCTTAAATTTAGGATAACGAACTTGAATTTGTTTGGTAATATTATTTAAAATTTCAGGACTGGTTAAAATACGGATTTGGGTAGGGTAATCTAAACTGAAAAATTTATCGCTGGGTTGTCCTTCGGAACGAGTTAGGGTTAAGGGATCGGCTAACTGCTGTTCAGATGTGGCAGGTTCAACTAACAATTGAAAGTTTCCTTTATAAACCGTCGGAGCTTCTCCACCCATCAAAGGAAAACCCACTAAGGTTGTGATTCCTGCGGTTCCAATAATCAGAATCACCCGGCGTTGTAATGTCCGCAATACCGGACGGATACCCGGACTTTTCTTTTTAGGTTCGATTGTCTGTTGTGAATCTTCAAAAACTTGAATATCTTGTGACATAGTGACTAAATACCCCTGTTATTATTCTAGCCTTAACTCTTCAAAAATTAACCCTAAAGTTTTATCTGATGAACACCTTTATCGAACCTCTTTAAAACAGATAAAGAGCAGAATTGCAACCCCCAAATTGGATAAATTTTAAGAAGTTAGAAAAGGTTTTCTATCAATTAATACTCATTTTTATGCTTAATTAGAGTTAGAGTTTCTCTTCGGAATTAAACTTTCAAATAACCGATAAAATGTAAAAGCATTATCCACAGGCTGTAACACAGAGGAAGAGGTGTCAGCAATTCTACTGACTAAAGATCGATGCACGATAACCACATCATTATTATGTAATACGGGATTATTGGCGGCTGCATTTCCTAATTTAAAATCCACCTGAATTTTTCTGCGAGTCACAGAACCGTTGGGATTTAGACGGATCAGTTCCACCGTACCCCGATTGGCTCGGATGCTATCAAACCCTCCAGCCGCTAATAAAGCTTGATTCAGGGGAGTATTTGGACGAACTTGAATCAAGCCGGGCTGTTTAATTTCCCCGACGACATTGACATTGATCGTTGCGGGTGAAAAACTAGCAGACGCTAATTCTTCTAATTCGGTCGGATTAATTTCAGTGGCAGTGGGGACAATTACCGTATCTCCCTGTTGTAAAAATAGATCCTGATTGATATCTCCCGATTGCAACAGTTCCCAAAGATTAACTTTTGTGCTTTTTACCCCTGTGTTAGTGAGACGTTGGACTTGAATATTGCGAATATCAGCCATATTCGTAATTCCTCCAGCCGTCTGAAGCGCACGGGTTAGGGTTGGTAAATTGCTTTTGATAATTCTTAGTCCATTTCCTCCAGTACCTGCATCGGTAAGACCCCCATCTTGATTGAGGGAATAAGCACCAGGACGAAAAACTTCTCCAACCACCACAACTTGAATCGATTGGTTAGGAGGGGCGGCTAAACTTGAAGAGGCCATCTCACGAACTTGAGAGGGCTCAAAGGTGGTGAGAGTGGGAATAAAAATACTGTCTCCATCCCGGAGAATGGGATCTTGGTTTAAATCTCCCGTATCCAATAATTCCTTTAAATTTAAAGTGACAACGGGTTGGCGAGGATCAGCCCGTCGCAGTTGGACTAAGGCTAAATCGGCAGATTGGGTAATTCCTCCGGCTGTTAAAATGGCTTGGCTGAGTCGAGAAAATTGTTGAGTATTAGAGGATACATTAGATAAATTATAGGAACCGGGACGAACAACTTCCCCAGCAATTGCAACCTGTACAGGACGGGGTGTGATTAAAGTAATGGTGATAATCGGTTGTCGGAGTAAACTAGAATACCGTTGAGCAATCAATGATTGGGTTTGTGGAAGTGTTAAACCCGCAACGGATACAGGCCCAATCCCCTGTAAATTAATCGTTCCATCGTTAAGAACCAGTTGCTCACCCGTGTATTTCTCTACACCGAATACATCCACTCGGATGCGATCGCCCACTCCTAAAAGGTAAGGAAAATCCTGAAGGGGATTTTCAATACCCCCCCGTTGACGTTGTTGAGGAGCAGGATACCTTGGGGGCTGGCTTTGAGCCTGAACAGGTAGGGTGGAGATCAAGGGAACTCCTAGACCTAAAATTAAATGCGCTAAAGAACAACTAACACATCGAACAAGCATAAAGTAATTGGATGTGAATTAAAACATAAACCGAGCAAAGATTTTACTTTCGCACGTCCCAGTTCATGACTAAGCGCGTTTTTTGATCTCTATTAATAGCTTATCTTATAAATCACAAGACGACTCTGCCTTAAGTCACGTATTGTAGGGTCGGGTGTAAAACAATAGCTAAGATGCAGCCTCAACATTTTGATTATAAGGTCTTAACACCTAGGACTGAAAAGTTTGCTGTCTAGCGATCTGAGCTTTTTCTCATTATCAACCCACAGATATATACATTTAATAAATAACTACTGTTAATCTAAAAAAAACAAAAATTTTCGGAAACTTTATTCTCCCAATTAACAAAAATCTCATCTAAGTATTTGAGGCATTTTAGATGGCAAAGACATGATTTGCCTTAAGTCCCATATTCATCACTTTTACCTATGCTCTTATTAATAACCCAACTCATCATAGAATTAACAATAATTTCTATAGCTCTTGCCATCCCCGTTACAGTGTTTTTTCTGGAATGCTTTGCTGCATTGATTCATAAGCCTTCATTTGATCAACCTTTGGAAACTGTTGTTCCTAAAGTTTCTATTCTAATTCCCGCACACAATGAAGCATCAGGAATTGAAGCAACGTTAGAAACTATTTTGCCTCAAATTGACTCTCAAACCAGAATTGTAGTGATCGCAGATAACTGCACTGACGAAACCGCAGCAATAGCGCGTCAAATGGGAACAACGGTTTTAGAACGTCAGGACTTAGACCATCGAGGCAAAGGCTATGCCTTAGATTATGGTTTAAAGTTTTTAGCTCAAGACCCACCGGATGTGGTCGTCATGATTGATGCTGATTGTCATGCCGAACCTGGAACAATCACTAAAATTGCTCAACAGGCAATGGTTAAAAAGCGACCTGTTCAATCCACGTATTTAATGGAAACCTCGAAAAAACCGACTCCTAAAGATTCCATTTCTGCCTTTGCTTTTTTAGTTAAAAATGCAATTCGTCCTAAAGGATTAGCTCAATTAGGATTCCCCTGTGTTCTCACGGGGACGGGAATGGCTTTTCCTTGGTCTGTGATTCGGAAAGTTTCACTAGGAAGTTCTAATCTTGTTGAAGATATGCAGCTTGGTCTTGATTTAGCACTATTGGGAACATCTCCCCTATTTTATGAAGATGCTAAAGTTATTGGGGTTTTGCCTACCCAAGAAAAAGCAGCTAAAACCCAAAGAACTCGTTGGGAACATGGACACTTAAAAACGTTATATACTCAGGTTCCTCGCCTGATTTATGCTTCCATTCGCCAAAAGCGGTTGGATTTACTCGCCATTGCTTTAGACCTGTGTGTTCCTCCCTTAGCTTTTTTAGTTATGTTATGGGGTGTGGCTTTAGTTCCCAGCTTCTTGATGGCAATATATAATCTCTCAGTGTTACCCTTGCAATGCTTGGCACTGGAAGGAATGCTATTATTAACCACTATTTTGATGACCTGGGCTAATTTTGGCCGTTCTATCGTTTCCCTAAAAACCCTGCTTAGTGTTCCCCTTTATATTTTGTGGAAATTACCCCTGTATTTCAATTTTTTCAATAAACCCCAAAAGGAATGGGTCAGAACCCAACGGGATAGTTTAGTATCTTGAGAATCATAGGTTCTATTTAGTTCTGACTGTTGGCTATTGACCCTTAAGCGTCAACAGTTAACGGTCAACCCACAATTTTAAATGGCATGAAAGTTGCTTATCTGATTAATCAATATCCTAAAGTTAGTCACAGTTTTATTCGTCGGGAAATTTTAGCCGTTGAAGCTCAAGGACTGGAGATCAGTCGGTTCTCAATTCGGTCTTTAGAATCAGAATTAATTGATCCAGCCGATCAACAGGAATCTGAAAAAACTCGGTTTATTCTGAAAGTGGGGATTTGGGGTTTACTCAGTCATTTATTACAAGTTGGACTCACTCATCCTCAACGTTTATGGCAGACAGGAAGATTAGCATTAAAATTAGGTTGGGGTTCAGAACGAGGTGTTTTCCTACACGGTATTTATCTGGCGGAAGCTTGTGTTTTATTCCATTGGTTATCTCAAGACAAAATTGACCATCTTCATGTTCATTTTGGAACCAATTCCGCTACCGTTGCGTTATTATGTCAGGCTTTAGGCGGCCCCCCCTATAGTATGACGATACATGGGCCGGAGGAATTTGATAAGGTAGGAGCGATCGCATTACCGGAAAAAATCAAACGCGCTCAATTTGTAGTAGCTATTAGTTCCTTTGGAAAAAGTCAATGTCAACGCTGGTGTGATTATCAAGATTGGTCAAAAATTCAGATTGTCCATTGTGGTGTTGATCCGATGTTTTTGGATCATCCTTTGGTTCGGTTACCTTCAGAACGTCGCTTCGTTTGTGTCGGTCGTTTAAGTGAGCAAAAAGGTCATTTATTGTTAGTAGAAGCCGTTAACCAACTGGTCAAGGCTGGATTTGAGTTTAAATTAATTTTTGTGGGAGATGGCCCCCTGCGCCCAGAGATTGAACAATTAATTAATCGCTTAGGGTTAGACAATTATATTGAAATTACAGGTTGGGCAACCAATACTCAAGTCCAACAACAGATTTTATCCTCCCAGGTGTTTGTATTACCCAGTTTTGCGGAAGGCTTACCCGTTGTTCTGATGGAAGCCTTAGCTTTATCTCGTCCGGTGATTAGTACCTATATTGCTGGAATTCCAGAATTAGTCGAACCGGGGAAAAACGGTTGGTTAGTTCCTGCTGGGTCTTTAGAGGATTTAACCCTAGCTCTCAAAACCGCCTTAACAACTTCTATAGAAGAATTAACAACAATGGGCAAATTTGGAACCCTGAAAGTAGCTGAACATCATAATATCGACATTGAAGCCCAAAAACTCATTCGCCTATTTCAAGGGGACTCAATTCTCAATCCCGACCTGAAACCGTAAGGGCTTGTCAATCGAGGAAAGGTGTGTTATATTAATAAATTGTGCGGGCGATTAGCACAGTGGTAGCGCACTTCCTTCACACGGAAGGGGTCACAGGTTCAAATCCTGTATCGCCCATTGTTGACGATAACCTGTAAACCCTTCAGTGTAAAGTAATTGCGCTACCACTGCACTATCGCCCTTACTTGTATCCAGTTAGTTACTCTTCAAGGATACAAGATAGATACAAGTTTGACAGTAACCCTTCATATCACCTCTACCCTTACCTTGCCTGCTAACTTTTAGATTTACTTCCCTTTGTATGTAACTTAGGGAAGTAAGCAGAACTTTTTGATGATCGTCAAAAATTTTCCCCCAATCCGTAGACTTTAAAGTTATCTTCCCGATGTATGTACGACGGGAAGTTGTCTCGTCCAGTCATTAGGAATGGTAGGCATGATTTTATGAACTTTTGTTAATATAAGCCAGTAGTATCACGCAGCACAAGTTAAGTTCTCTTCTGTATTGCTGTAGGTATCAAAGAGAGTTTGGGTTAAAGAACCACTAGATTTGGAAGATTTACGTTTTTTCTTATTGTCTAATTGGCTTTGAGGTGGGGATTGTATTGGTTTTAATGAGCCTAAAAGTTTGGAGGAAAAGCAGCCAGAGTTTACGAACCCAAGTTCGCAAGAGCGATTTATGTTGTGGTGGGATTCAATCATAGCGATCGCTTCAACTGGTAGACTTTGATATGGAGAAGGCGATCGCATCACTGAAAGCGGGTGAACCTGTGATTCCGGTGTGGTTAGATGTAATTCATCTGCGGGTAGCAAAGATATTAGCAGGCTAGAGAAATCATAAAAAACATCCAACAAATTTGGCAAAGGGTTGGATAAATTGTAAAGTGAAGGCTGTGAGACTAAGGGGAAGTCGCATGGCTAGGCAAAAGAAACCCGACCAAAGAGCGATCGCGCAATACAAACACGAAAACCAACAAAGGGTTAATAACCCACCGATCGGACTGGTTACGCCAGATACCGATCCAGATGGGGATAACAAAAAATATGCCTATGACCCTCACCTTGACCCGCAGTTAGTTTGGGCAGGTAAGGCGGAACATACTAGCTTTGAAGTGCCAACAGTATCGCTGCACGTTCACGAACGCATCGATCCGCGCAGCATTATTGAAGCAGTACGGAAGCGTAACCCAAATCAAGGTTTTCAGTTATCTCTATTTGAGCAACCAGAAGAAAATCCTCCCATTCGTCAAGCCATTGAATTTTACAAGCACAAGCATAACTGGAGTAACCGCTTAGTAGCTGGAGACTCGCTTTTAGTGATGAATTCCCTGTTAGAAAAAGAGGGAATGGCGGGGCAAGTGCAGATGATTTATTTCGATCCGCCTTATGGAATTAAATACGGTTCCAACTTTCAGCCATTTGTGAATAAGCGGGATGTGAAAGATGGTAAGGATGAAGATTTGACTCAAGAACCGGAAACGATTAAAGCATTTCGAGATACTTGGGAGTTGGGGATTCATTCTTATTTGACTTATTTAAGAGATAGATTGTTATTGGCGAGAGAGCTATTGTCGGAAAGTGGTAGCGTTTTTGTGCAAATTTCTGATGATAACTTGCATCTTGTTAGATGTTTGATGGATGAAATATTTGGATCTGATAACTTTTGTAGTCTTATCACTTTTCAGAAAACTGGTAGTATTGCATCAAATTTATTAGGTACAACCATTGATTTTATTATTTGGTATGCTTACGACAAGAAGAAAGCAAAATACCATCAGCTTTATTTAGAACGAGAACAAGGGAATACATCGCTCGACCGCTATGACTATATAGAATTAAAAGATGGAAGCAACCGACGGCTGACAATAGATGAAATTAGAGGAAAAAAATCTGTTCCTGAAGGTCGCCGATATCAGTTAACCAGCTTATTTTCAGATGGTGCGTTGAGCATTCCACAAGAATTTGAGTTTGAAGGAGTGAAATTTACTCCTAAAGTAGGTACTCACTGGAAAACTACAATCCAAGGGTTAACTAATCTTGCTTTACAGGCTCGGATTGTCAGAATGGGCAATACTCTTCGTTACAAAAGGTATGCTGATGATTTCCCTGTAATTCCTTTGTCTGACAGATGGGAATCTATTCAAATTGGTACGGAAAGGCAATACGTTGTACAAACTTCAGAAGTAGTTATTCAACGCTGCCTCCTAATGACCACCGACCCAGGTGATTTAGTCCTAGACATCACCTGCTTACGAAAAGGAACAAAAATATTGACCCCCTCCCCAACCCTGCACATTCATGGGGAGGGAGCAAGAGAACTCAAAGTCCCCCCTTCCCAAGGCAGGGCTGTTTCATTTTCCCAAATTGGGGACTCAATTTGACTCCCCAATTTTTGCCGAATGAGGCGAAAAAACTGAGTAATTCTAACTGAATGGTCGGGAGTTTTGCTCAGGGGATAATTTTTCTG